>SDWK01000677.1 GCA_004195335.1 Shewanella sp. | reverse complement strand
GCGTCAATGAGCTGGAGTGCGGCAACCGATAATGTGGCTGTGGCAGGATATAAGATACTGCGCGATGATGTGATGATAGGTACTAGGACACAAACCAGCTTCGATGACACTGGATTAACCCCCGCGACAGATTATGCCTACAAGGTGATCGCTTTCGATGGCGCCAATAATGAATCTATTCCCAGCGCGCCACTGAATGTCACGACCAACGCCATAGTCGCCACGCTTCATGTCGAGCAGATAGCCATGGCCATCGAGTCGGTAAACAGGAAAAAACTCAGGGCAAGGGCTGAACTCTCGGTCGTCGATAACATAGGCTCACCCATTAGCAACGTAGCGGTGCAGGGCAATTGGGCAGGCCTTTCGACATTATCAGTGTCTGGTGTGACATCGAGTGAGGGCAAGGTCAACTTCAGCTCCAGTAACGCAAGCAAAAACAGCAGTGGTCAATTTATCTTTACCGTTAACTCGTTAAGTTTGGCCGGATACACGTATCTAGAGGCTGACAATATTGAGACCAGTGACTGTATTCAATCCGATGCCACTGCCTGTGGAGGGATCAGTGTGCCAACGGATCTCAGTGCCAGCTTCAATGGCAGTCAGGTTGAACTGAGCTGGTCGGGCGTGGCTCAAGCGACCAGTTATAACATCTACCGTTCGCTGATTTCCGGCGGTGGCTATAACCCGCCCGTTCAATCGGTTGAGACGAATTATCTCGATAGTTCGGTACTGCTTGATACCCGCTATTACTATGTTATATCGGCCAGCGATGGTGTCGAAGAGTCGCCTGTTTCACAGGAGGTGTCCGTGACGACGACGATCTCTGCACCTACGGTATTACAGGCCGATGATGTCTCTCTTTCTCTTAAGAGGAAGGGGCGTAGCTATGATATTACGGCTCAGATCTCTGTGATAGATGACTCGGGGGGCGTGGCTACGGGCGCCGTGGTGAGCGGCAACTGGACCTTAGCCGATGATACGTCGCAGATGGTATCGGGGACGACGGGGGCAAACGGTTCAGTTAGCTTGAAGTTAACTAAAGTGGCGGCTCAAAGCGACGATATTTTCGTTTTTACCGTGACCAATATTGAGCGGGGAGGCGATAGCTTTAATGATGTGATGACCTCTGGTTCTGTGACTGTGCCCTAGCCATGAAAGCCTTCTATAAGACTATTATCTTATTCCTGACGCTGAGTTGTCCCGGCGTCTCTATGGCGCACGTCGAAGTCGATCTACGTGTGCAACACTATGACGACTTGCTCTTATCACAGACAAATGATGCTCATCTGTATCTGCAGCGAGGAGAACTGCACAGTGAAAACCAGCATTGGGAGCTGGCCTGGCGTGATTTCCAAAGTGCCCTGAAGAACACTCATGATGATAATTTACGTCTGGATATCTGGTTTTACATGGGGCGAATGCGACTGCAGTCAGGGATGCCGGATGAGGCGAAAACCTGGCTATCTAAAGTCATAGCATCAGATCCAAGGTATAAGTCAGCCAGACTGAATCTGGCTAGAACCTACATTGCATTGGAAGAGTACGATTTGGCGACCGATGAGATGGATAGTTTTATGAGCCTGTTAAACAGGCCCACGCCGGATCAGTTTATTGAGCGTGCGATGATGGCCAAGTCGATCGAAATCGAAGGACTTAGCAAGGCGGTTGAAGGACTCAATGATGGAATAGACAGGCTCGGCCCAATTGTCACCTTAATAGAGCTTTTGGTTGATAGCTACCTTGAGCAAGGCGAAACTGAGTTGGCGCTCTCGGCCATCGAACGCTTGCCTGACAGTGTCAAAGCTCTGCCTCGTTGGCAACTTAATAAAGGGGATATCTACTCATCGCAGATGCGCTTTGTTGACGCACAAGCAGCCTATCAAAATGGCCTGAACACAATAAATACTATGCCGACTCATCGGCAATCGACGCCCGCCGTACAGGCATTAAAAAATCAGCTTGAGAGTAAGAGAATATATTGAGTTCAGCTTAGGTTGAGCTCTTTTATCGCTAAATCGCTAAATCGCTAAATCGCTAAATCGCTAAATCGCTAAATCGCTAAATCGCTTAAACGAGCACTTTGAGTTAGAGCGGATATACTAAGGATAGGTAAACTTAATCCAGGATGGTTAATAAGTTATGGCCAGTTCAGTAATCAAGCAGCTTCCCAATATGTTGACCACATTGCGCCTGATCTTGTCTGTACCTATCTGTCTTATGATCTTGAATGAAAACTATGGGGCTGTGTTATGGATTGCATTCATTGCCGGACTCAGTGACGGCGCCGATGGCTTCTTAGCCCGTAAATTGAATGCCGTCAGTCGTTACGGTGCGATTCTCGATCCCATTTCCGATAAGGTGTTGCTCAACAGTGTGTATGTCTCACTTGCGATTGTGGGCTTGCTGCCTTGGTGGGTGGCACTGATTGTTGTGATAAGAGATGTGTTGATTGTCTGCGGCGTACTTCTCTATCACTGGCAGTTTGGCCATTATGAGATCAGCCCAAGCCTCTGGGGAAAGGCGAGTACCTTCGTGCAAATTACCTTTGCCTTGATGTTGTTAACCGATCAAGTTTATCCGTTACTTACCCCGTTTAGTTTTCAAGTAGGCATGTGGTCACTGATTGTGACGGCCTTTATCAGCGGGGGACACTATCTCTATGTATGGAGCATTAAAGCGTTAACTTGATTCTTATTAAGGTCATTGATGCTGTAATATCAATCGGTATAAAAAAGTAATCGAATCCGAGTTATTTGAGCTAAATTTCTCCTATCCATATTTTTATTGTCGTCATTCCCCTCCAACTGCGCCATAAGTCGAATACCTGTACCTTTTTGAATTAGGTATAGTTTTACTATCAGTATCTACTTACGCTCTTTCTGGTGACAGTCTATGGATGCAAGTGAGCTTCAACCTATTACCGAGTTTATTAAGGCCCTGGTGCCTTTCGATACGCTGACTCATGCGGCACTCGAACGGTGTTGTAAAAGCCTGAGCGTCGGCTACTACAGTAAATCCTCTGCATTTGTCCCTCTCGATGAGAGTCCCCCTCAGCTCTATATCGTACGCAGCGGCGCTTTCGAGGTGAGAGATAATGATGGCGAGTTGCTGGACAGGTTAGGTGAGGGGGATTACTTCGGTTTTCCCTCCCTGTTATCCGGTGAAAAGGTGAGTAACCGGGTTCGGATCCTCGAAGATGGTCTGGTGTATCACCTGGATCCCGATAGCTTCGATTATCTGCGTGTCGAGAGTCGCCAGTTCGATCGCTTCTTTAACCGTGCCTTCGCTAAACGTCTGCGTCATCAGGCCCGTTTTAATGCCAAAGAGTTAACCACCACCAATCGGGTCAGCTCTTTGATGTCAGGTGATCCTCTGGTTATCGACGTTAATGCGACTGTGAGTGATGCCGCCCGAAAAATGCGCTCGGCCCGAGTCTCATCGGTATTAGTGATAGATAATAATAAGCTTAGCGGGATCCTGACCGACAGAGACTTGAGAAACCGAGTGCTGGCCGAAGGGTTAGAGGGAAGTCTGCCCGTTCATCAGGCCATGACGACTCAACCCAAAACCCTGACATCAAATTCATTGGTATTTGAAGCCATGTTGCTGATGAGTGAACATAGCATTCATCACCTGCCGATAGTGGACGATGACCGAGCAGTAGGTGTATTGACCAGTACAGACATCTTGCGTGGTCAAAGCTCACAACCTCTGCTGTTGATCGGTGAGATAGAACGTCAAAATGATCTTGAAAGCTTAATCGGTGTCAGTAAACAGATCCCCCTCTTGTTGCAGAATCTGATCAGCGCCGATGCCAGAGCGGAGGAGATTGGCCAAGTGCTGACTTCGGTAACCGATGCCTTGACCCGGCGTCTCATTGTCCTGAACCAACAGATCCTGGGAGAGGCTCCCATGGCTTTCTGCTGGTTAGCATTTGGCTCTCAGGGGCGACAAGATCAGGCGGCATGTTCGGATCAAGACAATGGTTTGTTGCTCGCTCATGAACCCGATGAAGCGGCAGCTGGCTATTTTGAAGCCTTGACCAAGGCGGTGTGCAACGGCCTGGACCGATGTGGTTATATTTATTGTCCCGGCGATATCATGGCGCAAAATCCTAAGTGGCGCTTGACCCTATCTCAATGGCAACAACGCTTCAGTAAGTGGGTGAATACCCCGGAGCCTAAGGCGTTAATGCATGCGAGTATATTTTTCGATATGCGCTCTGTCTACGGACCGAGTTCTCTGTTCGATAGTTTGCAGGACAAGGTGTTAGCGGAAACCAAAGACAATGATATCTTCCTTGCCGGAATGACCAATAACTCATTGCAGGAATCGCCGCCATTAGGCTTTTTCAAACAATTTGTGCTTGAGCGCGACGGACGTGAGGTGAAGGGGATAGATCTGAAGCACAAGGGCAATGCCTTGATTAACGATATTGCCCGGGTTTATGCGCTGTCGGCCGGCATTAAAGAGGTGAATACGGCGAAACGCATTCGTGCGTTAATGGAGAGCAATATCATTAATCGTGAAGATGCACTGAATCTTGCCGATGCCCAGGAATTTATCGCCCATATGCGTCTATCCAATCAAGGCTATCAGTACACTCACTCGATAGATTTGTCTAATTACCTGCAACCACAGAACCTCTCCTCACTGGTTCGTCATCAGTTACGGGATGCGTTTAAAGTGGTGCATGATGCTCAGGCCGGGATAAAGCTTAAATTTACGAGGAGCTTCTAGGTGGTGATGGGATTCGCTTTACGCTCGCAACTGTGTTGGCGCGCTTTTGTGAGCCGCTCCGAGGTGACTAAACAGTACTACCGCGCTCAAATGCCCGCCGTTAGTCAGGTATTTTCTGAGGCATCCTTGATGGCCGTCGATCTTGAAATGACGGGGTTAGATACTCATCGCGATCAGATACTGAGCATAGGCATCATTCCAATAGAGAAAGGCCTGTTGCAATTAAATCGTGCCGAACAGCGGTTGATTCAGATAAACGGCAGTGTCGGGCAGAGTGCGACCATTCACGGTATTGTAGATCATCAGTTGCAAGATGGTGTCTCTCTCGATTTAGCGATTGAATGGTTCATGGAACGTACCAGAGGAAAATTGTTGGTGGCCCATCATTCGCCATTGGATCTAGGCTTTTTACAGGTGGCAATCAAGCAGGTGACGGGGGAGTCGATAAAGTTGCTGGCAATAGATACCTTAGCGCTTGAACGTAAACGTTTACTTCGTAAACAAGATGTATTGAAAGAGGGAACTCTGAGGCTGGGAGCATGCCGTGCCCGATATGGTTTACCTGTTTATGCGGCCCATAATGCACTCGTCGACGCCTTAGCGTGCGGGGAACTCCTGCTCGCTCAGGTTGCGGCATTAGGAGAGCCACATCGAGTGACGGTCGCTGAATTGTGTCACTTGTCCTGACAATGGTTTACCTGTTTATGCGGTCCATAATGCACTCGTCGACGCCTTTGCGTGTGGGGAACTCCTGCTTGCTCAGGTTGCAGCATTAGGAGAGCCACATCGAGTGACGGTCGCTGAATTGTGTCATCTGTCCTGACTGCTAAATGGGGGGAGTTAAACTAGGGTTGGATGATTTTTTGATACCATTTAGTGAGCACTCTTTTGATATCAATCAGCTTGTAAGGCTTGTTAATAATCTCATCCATTCCACTGTCGAAGCATTTATCGATCTCCAGCGTGGTGGTACCTGCAGTCAGCGCGATGATAGGGCGACAATAGCCCGAGTGCCTCAGCCTTCTAGTTGCTTCAAAACCATCGACAATAGGCATTCGACAGTCCATAAGCACAATATCAACTTGAGTCTCAGCTAAAAAATTAATGGCTTGCTGGCCGTTATTGACGAGGTAAGGTTTGATTTTTAGCTTATCTAACATCATAGAGATGAGTAATCGATTCACTTCACTGTCTTCGACAACTAACACGGTCAGACTCTCCAGTGGAACTTCTACTTCTTCATTTACAATGACATCCACTGTCTCGTCTGTGGGCTTTAGCGGTAGCCTGACCGAGAACTGTGTGCCTTCATCAACACTACTTTCGAGGGCTATCTCACCCTCCATTTTCTCGACCAGAAGTTTACAGATTGCCAAGCCTAATCCGGTGCCTTCATGAGGACGATTACTGGCATTATTAACCTGAACAAAAGGCTCAAAAATATTTGCCAGTTTATCTTTGGGGATCCCGCAGCCGGAATCAGATATGGTAAAACTAAACCTATCCTGCACCCATTCGACCTTTACCGATATCTTTCCCTGTTCGGTAAACTTGATTGCGTTACCAATTAGATTTACAAAAAGCTGTTTGATGCGATCTGGGTCGCCTATCAACTGGGGCGGAATGTGTTCATCGAATGTCAATTCAAAAGCCAGGCCTAACTCGGCAGTCTTAGTGGCAAATATGTTCTGAATCATTAAACACAGTTGTTCGGGTCTGAAATTCACATCGATGATTTTAAGCATGCCGGCATTGATCTTACTGATATCGAGAAGATCATTAATGATCACCTCGAGTAGCTCCCCGGATTGGTGCATAGTCTTAAGCAACTGCTCTTGATGAGACGACATCCCGGTATCACGCATCAGATCGGCACTGCCTAGTAACCCACTGAGTGGGGTTCGTAACTCATGATTTATCATGGCAACAAAATCTCGGGCCGTCCGTTCAGAGTGTTCGGCTCTGTGTTTCTCTTCCAGTGTTCGATTCAATAATTCCTGGCGCTGATAGGCGAAGTGGAGCATATCGCAAAACAGGAGTAACTGTTTTTCTATGGTCTCTTGCCAGGGACCAGGAGTATTTAATGCGACCTGTAATGCGCCTAAATGTTGGGAGCTTCCCTTAATGATCACGCTGAGTTGATGGCCCTCATCACTCCATTGACATGAGTTATCCTGTGTTGTTTTATCCCACCAGTCGGTGGGACTTCCTGCGATAAACTGGTCATCGATGAGTGAGCTGTCGGATGCAGATAAGATCAATCGGCACGAATGAATATACTCAATGTCGGCCAGTTCATCGACCAGCCGTTGGAGTTGTTCGTCGGATGGATGCTCCTTTAGAAACATCTGGCTGAAATCGAGTAGTACCGATTCTAAATGGGTTTTCAAATGCAGTAGGGCGATGTCCTGCTCAGAACGGTTCTTAATAATGAGTAAATTGTCTTCTAATATTTTATGGGCAAGGTAAAGTTCACGACTCTTCTCTTCCAACAGCTTTTCAGCGGCGAGCTTGGTTTGATGCTCTCGTTGCACTTTTTTGGTGAGCAGTTCTATCTGTTTTTGTAAGTCTGCTTTCTCATCTTCGAGCATACTCAATGGCCCTTTAGTTATTTCCCCCCAATCCTATTACTCCAGGCTGGGTGACCGAGAGTGTTTAAATATAGTTGATGGTGAAACGCACTTGCGAGTTATCATGGGATAGCGCTGCCATATCGATAGTAACAGCCTGATTGAAATGGTTGGCACATCCTTTAATCAGACCGAAGCAGACATGGGATAAACAACGTGCAGAATGATAGTCCATGACCAGCTCAGAGGCGGATTCAGAGATGAAACTGAATCTGGGTGGCTTAGCTTGGGGGTAGAGTTTTTTCACCTCAATGTGAATCGACTCTTCGACACTCTTGATAAAGCTAAAGGTATTGTCATATTTGCCCTCGAGTTCGGGCATGCTGTTAAACAGCTGGTTAAATACCGACTCGCCGTATACCTGTTGCAGATCGGAGGAGGAGACGCCGGTTAACTTACTTAGGGTGCTGATTAATTTTATCAGGTCACGGTGATCGTACGTTCCCACGCTGGTATAGATACCAGGATCTTCGCTGTCATCGAGCATACTTTGGCATGTTTCCAGACCAAATTTGTCTTCAACGAGCGAGATAAACTCAGAAAAAAGGATGCCTTTCATAGCCTTCCTATTATTAACTTGTATTGTAAAAGCTAGTGTATAGCGCTTGTTTAATCAATTTTTTGATGGCGAAGTAAAACGCTTCATTGACCACAAACAAGACTGCTTAAGTAATCATATCTTACATTTTTCTCATTCACAGTCGCCCTTTAAAGATTTACTGTCAGGGGAATTGAAGTCGGTTGGAGTGACTGAATGGCATTACCCTTAATCTGGCTGGGTGGAGCAACCTTAGGTGCTGTGATGCTGGCCGACAGACGTGAAAAACGGCATCAACTGGAGCATGAACGCCGCATGGGTAAGGCCCCGTCTATGCCTGAGAGCGGTCAGCATGTCGCACTGAAGCCGAGCCTGTGGCATCCGGGTCATAAACAGGTAAAGCCACAACCCGGCGCCATTATCTGCTGCTTCGTCTACGGTATGATTGAACACACAGGTATCTGGCTCGACGACCATATTCTTATCGAACTTCATGGTAGCGGATTAATCCGCGCCGTCTCAACGAACCGCTTCCTGGCGGGGAGAACCGGGACAAAGATCTATATCGCCTGTAGCCATGATCATCAACCACTCATCGATGCCGATGTACTTGAACGCGCCGAAGCTGCCATTTTTCAATATCGGGAATATGATCTGTTCGACAATAACTGTCATCGTTTTGTCTGGTCATGTTTAACGGGGCTCGAGGAGTCTCTTCCCAGTTTTAATGATTTGAACCTTCGTCTGGCCACCCATTTCAGGCAGCAAATCTATTGGGATGAAGCGCGGCTCTAACCGATGAGGTTATAAAAGTGGTCGATGACCATAAAGGGATAGTGTGCTCACTGTCTTTTCTCTTCTTTCTCTATATTTTCTTTTGAAAGCGCGGATTAACCTGATTTTGAGAACAATGGCTGAGTTAATCTGCTCTTTAATCGATTTACGCTTAAAAATCCAAATAAAATTCACCTCCATGTGGATGAAACTGATAACAATTGTTAATAACTAAGACCAGAAGGTGATTGACAGGGCATCACTAACAAACATCCTCAGAAGAATAATTGATTTTATCTCCAAAAATTGAAAATTTATGACCCATAACCCAAATATCTTGGTATTGTTGATAGGTTTTATGACACGCGTGACTGAATTCTTATTCCCATTGGTATAAGAATTGCTCACTTTTAGCGGCAGCTGTTCACCCTATTTGGCTGTTTTTGTCATAAAACGTATAAATAGCAACTGTATTACCGGGTTAGCTTTATCGGTAACAGCAGTTGAAAACATTACTATCGACACCAGGAAATAACTATGCAAATCGGAATACCAAGGGAGATCCTCGCGCAGGAGAGCCGGGTAGCCGCGACACCCGCCACTGTGATACAGCTTAAGAAATTAGGTTTCAGTGTTGTGGTACAACGCGGTGCCGGAGAGGCGGCTAACTTCAGAGATGAAGCGTATCAAGAAGCGGGTGCAGAGGTTGTTAGCCTCGAACAAGCGTTTCAGGCTGATCTCATACTAAAGGTCAATGCACCTGGTATTAATGCAGACACTGGCGTTGACGAAACCGATTTAATGAAAG
>SDWK01000092.1 GCA_004195335.1 Shewanella sp. | reverse complement strand
GATGAAGGCCTCCACCATGCTGTCCACGCTACAGCGACTGGGAGTGGTTCCTTCCTTTAGTCGTCCAGGAGTCAGTGACGATAATCCGTTTTCCGAGTCACTGTTCCGAACCATGAAGTATCGCCCCGAGTATCCGTCCGGGCCGTTCGCAAGTCTGAGTGCGGCCCAGAACTGGGTCGATGCGTTTGTTAAATGGTACAACACCGAACATCTACATAGCCAAATCCGCTTTGTGACACCGGATGATCGACACTATGGACGTGAAGAAGCAATCCTGACAAAGAGGAGAAACATCTACACCGAGGCACGGCACAAGAACCCGGGCCGTTGGGCCAGTCAAACCCGCAACTGGGAGCCTCTCGCCGTTGTTCGACTTAACCCTGAAAAGAATGAACCTTCGGAGGAGGTCCCCCTAAAGAAGGTCGCATAGTGTGGTTCGACGCGACAACAACCTTGACACCCACCGAAACGGCCAGCTCGGAAAATCGGGTTGGCCGTTCTTATTTGTCAGAATTTGTAAGAATCGTTGACGCTTGATCTCTGACGACCCTCAATTTCAATAACGCAACATGTCAGACGTTCCATTCTTCTGATCACGATGCGGCTCATCATGGCAACTACCCTGACACTCGCAGATCTATCGATACCGTTCCTAGCCTATTAAAGGGAAATTGTATAAAAATCCCCTATGTGGTACAGGTGTGAGTCATACAGCGTTATAGCAAAATCTGGATGTGAACATCACAGGAGGGGATTGGACCTGTGCCGATTGCTTGGCGGGATTAACAGATTCAATATCAATAAATCCACTCCTTAAACTCCTGAATTAATCGGCAAAACCACCTATTAATGATACTTTGGCGGAAATAATATACGGAAAATTTTCCCTATATTAAGTAGTTAGAGATATCGGGAAACATATTTTAAAGCAATTCCTTACAGGCTCAGAAAAGCAGGATGAATTATGAAAATTCAATATAAAGCTGCCTCGATAATGATTTTGTTTGGAGCTATCATCGTAGTCCTGCTTTCACTGGGTTACTACATGCAGAATAACAAAATTATCAAAAGGAAAGAACTCAATAACCTTAAACAACTCTCTGAAGAGGTTGCTCAGCATTTGGCTTCCCGTATTGAAGAAAAGGCAGCAATAGCCGCCACTCTTTCTTCTGCCCCACTTCTTAGGGATGCCCTACTGAAAAGCAATTCTGAATTTGCCGCATTAACTGATCGCGAACGAAAACAGGAGATTGATAACCGTAACCAACAATGGATGAAAACAGCGGATATCAACTCTCCCTTTATCCAGAGGCACATGACCAATCCTGTTGCGGAGCACTTTAAGTATCAGTCAACAATCTTGCCCGGAGAGTACGGTGAAATTTTTCTCACCAACCGTTATGGGGTCATGATTGCCACTACCGGTAAGCTGACCACGCTTGCTCATGCCCAAAAATATTGGTGGGTGGCGAGCTATGATGATGGTCAAGGCAGAATTTTTCTGGATGATCGCGGTTTTGATATGAGCGTGCAAGGATATGTGCTTGGAGTGGTTATTCCAATCAAAGCTGACAATAAGATAATTGGAATATTGAAGTGCAACGTAAATATCTTGGGTCCATTGACCAATGTCGTCCGAGAGTATGACGAACGTCATCCCGGTAGATTGAAAATCGTGCGTACAGGTGGATTAATCATAGCCGAAAGTGATGTTCACCCGTTATCAACCAAAGTGAACGAGGCTCTCGTTAAGTTATTATGGCAAAAGGAGAACGGTGGCGCAATCATTGCTGAAAACAATGAAAACCAGCTTGTGGCTTTTTCTCCTATACGAACAACCATGGGCTCAAAACAATTTGGCTTTGGAGGCAGTAAAGAATCGATTGATCACATTAATGGTAACACAGGGGAAGGGTGGCATATTGCCATCTCTCTCGGTGAAGAAGAGGCAGTTAAGTCTGCCCGTGAAGTAAATCGGATAATTATTTATGTCGGCATTATCTTCACCCTCTTAGCCTCTGGTGTAGCGTATTGGGGGGGCAAATGGGCAGCCAAGCCCATAGTAGAACTTGCAGCCACTGCTCAAGACATCGGTGAAGGGCGTCTTGAAGCAAGGGCCAGCGTGCACTCAAATGACGAGATAGGTTTTCTAGCACAATCGATTAACAGAATGGCAAAAAACCTCCAAGAAGCTATTGCATCTAGAGACGAGTTCGAGCATCACAAAAATGTAGCTGAAACTGAGGTTAAAACATTACAAGGCATTTTGCCAATCTGCGCATCTTGTAAAAAAATTCGAGATGATAAAGGGACATGGAATATACTCGAAGCATATATTGAAACACGTACCGATGCGCTATTCAGCCATGGTATGTGCAGGGAATGTGCTGATAAGCTCTATGGAGATGAAAAGTGGTACCAGAAAAATAAAGAACCAAATTCAGTAAACACTGAACAAGTAGAAGCGCCATTACATGAGGATGTAGACACAGAGTGAAAATGCTGGTGCATTATTAACCAGATATGTTCCATAGGTTGCGGTCGTGGAGAAAATTCATTTTTAAAAGTCACGACATATCAGACAACTAAACCGCCAGCTCGGAAAATCGGGTTGGCCGTTCTTATTTGTCAGGGTATTTAGTAATTTGGTTATCCACCCTACATTTGTGAGTCAAGATTTGGTGACATAACTTATCGGACAGAAATGACACCCACCGTTTTCCTCCTC
>SDWK01000085.1 GCA_004195335.1 Shewanella sp. | reverse complement strand
GGAGATGTGTATAAGAGACAGGTGCATGATAGTCATGGACGGAAACTTTGGATCAACGGTCGTCATTTTCGCCAGTTTTTGACTCGTTCCGGTGTTCAGGGTGATTTTAAATTAGAGCTCAATGAAAAGGGAGAACTACTCTCTCTTCAAAAAATTTAGCTTAAAATTTTAGAGTAATTACTTCAAACTAGTGATTGGATTTCGTTAGCCAATCCGTCGCATTCTGCTTTATGTAATCCATTGTTATTCCACAGTTTACATCTCTCTTTTTACTTGCAAGCCCATCTTTCTTTCAATAATTTAAATCAAGCGTTTAAATTATTGTTTTATTTTTAGCTAAAGTACTTAAATCTTTAGAAGATTTTCTCAAATTCCGTCTTGCTCCAAAGATATAAATGCTGTAACAATAGTGTTACCTGTAGGCTAACAAGATGTTGGTTGTCATTCCTATAACAAGAATCCAGCAGGTTATGGAGAGAAGCTAAAATGAAAAAGGTTATAAACGGCTTTAACAAGTCGACGCTTGCTTTGGGGATCGTGGCGGCACTGAGTATAGGAATTACTTCCGGTGTCAATGCTGTATCTTTTAATTGGGGAGAAGTTGAAGGAACATTTGATTCAACCTTCTCTGCCGGCGCTAGTTGGCGGGTCGAGGGAAGAGATTGGGATAACAATATTGGTAAAGTGAATCATCCCAGATTTGATTGGTCTAACTACTCTGCGTTCAATAATACTAAATATACCTCCGCCGAGATTTGGGCTCAACCTGGGTCATATTCCAGTAATGGCGATCTGAGTAATCTACTTTATTCCCAAGGTGATACAACTGCGGTTGTGTTCAAGGGGTTACATGAGCTTTCACTCAAGTACAAAAACTTTGGTGTCTTCGCTCGTGGCATGTATTTCTACGATCAGAAAGCGAATAACGGCGACTATGGTTATAGCGATCCGTTAACGGGTAAAGAGTACGATCCTTGTATGGACTCGGAAGCATCGAAAGTACAATGTAAAGATGTGCGTTTACTCGATGCTTTTGTTTATGGCGACTTCGATTTCAATGATGGAGCTAACCCGCTCACCATTCGTGTCGGTAACCAGGTAGTCTCTTGGGGCGAAAGTACCTTGATACCCCACGGCATCGGTGTGATTAACGCTGTCGATCTCAATATCCTCAATGCACCTGGAGCCGAGCTCAAAGAAGCATTCAGACCTCAGGGAATGGTGTGGGCATCATTTGGAATGACAGATGAGCTATCTGTTGAGGCTTTCTACCAATATGACTGGGAGCCTGTCTGGATACCAACTCCTGGCTCATACTTCTCGACCAACGATTTTGCCGGATATGGTGGCTATGGCCAAAATGCTCAGTTAGGTTTCCAAGCGAACCCAGATATGAATCTGGAGTTCCTCGAAGCTGAATATAATAAATTAGCCCAGATGGTCATCTCTGGTCAGTATGACTCGGCGACACTTGGTGCACTCGCTCTGGCTTATCCGACTAAGGCTACGCTGGTACAAGATCAAGCCAGTGCCAGCGACTCGGGTCAGTATGGTGTAAAACTCGGTTACTACTCACCAGCTCTGGGTGAGACTGAGTTTGGTCTCTACTATATGAATTATCATAGTCGTAGACCGCTTATTAGCGGTACCACTGCTGATTTTGGTCAACTGGCGATCGGTAAAGATCTTGCTAAACTCGGTGCACTTGCGGCAACTGGTGGAACGGTTGATCGTGATGTGCTGCTGGGCTTAGATACCTTCTCCAAGGCTCAGATCGAATTCCCTGAAGATATTCAACTCTATGGCTTCAGCTTCAATACATTAATCGGTGATACTTCGGTTGCCGGTGAAATTGCTCACCGACAAGATGAACCACTACAGATTGATGATGTAGAACTGCTATTTGCCGCGATGCCACAGCAGCTTGCGAATGCCGGGATCCGTGAAGATTTCGATGGTATTTCACAATACACCTCTTATGTTGACGACGTTGGACCTGGCGAATATGCAGAGGGCTTTATCCGTCTCGATACCACTCAAGCTCAAGCGACCTTTACTCATCTGTTTGGCCCTACATTTGGCACGAGTAATCTGGTTATGCTAGCTGAGATTGGTGGCGTGTGGATCCATGATATGCCTAGTTTTGATGAGTTGAGACTCAATGGGCCGGGTACTGCACGTTCGGGTGGAAATCCGGATATGCCTGGCATCATCGAAGGTGTACATAATGGTCCGGAAACCAACCCATTTCCAACTGATTTTGCCTGGGGTTATCGTTTAGTCGCTAAGGCTGACTACAACAACTTGTTTGCTGGTGTCAATATGTCACCTCGTGTGATCTTCTCACATGATGTAGAGGGTATTACGCCTGATCCTATGTTCCTGTTTACTGAAGGTAAGAAATCAGTTTCTGTCGGCGTAAACTTCGATTATCAGAGTCGTTGGGGCGCAGATTTCTCCTACAATAGTTTCTTTGGTGGCGTAGGAACGACTAACCAGATGTCAGATCGTGATTACGTGTCGTTTAACATCAAGTACTCAATCTAAATCACAAGGACAATAACAATGAATAAACTTGGGATATTGTCGGCGTCTGTGATGCTAGCACTCAGTGCGCCAGCCGCATTGGCTAAAGTTTCAGATGTTGAAGCTGCAAAGCTTGGAACCGAATTAACACCACTCGGTGGTGTTAAAGCCGGTAATGCTGATGGTTCGATTCCGGCGTGGGA
>SDWK01000082.1 GCA_004195335.1 Shewanella sp. | reverse complement strand
AGATGTGTATAAGAGACAGTCATCCAGCCCAACCGTATCCCCGATGGCTTCACGATCATCTCGGGCGAACAATTTATGGATTATTTTTGTATTTGTATTTTTTAGAACCTCTGGTGCTAGTTTATTTGGTATTTGATCAACAATAACCAAACTTTCTCCATATTTACGCACCTCAGCCAGTAAGTCTGTAAACATTCCTACAGCTTGCTTGCGAGCACCATCTTCGCCGGGACTTAGTTTTTCTAGTAGACGGTGTGCCTCTTCTATCAGTGTTATATGTTTGAATCCAGGATCACTTATAAACTTCAGTTTAATTGCTTCAGCAAATCGAGAAACAACCAACCCCATTAACAAACACTTGTCTTCTGGTGATTTCAAATCATCCAGTTCGAACACCACTTTTTTATCCAGCAGGCCCATAATGTCAGTAGAAACCTTGCAGTTTAACATCTGCCCCTTTGAACCGACGGTTAGATTTTTGAAGCGAGCGACAAGGGAGGCAATATAATCTGACTCCAGTCTTTGATCGAAGTTTTTACTCTTAACCACAAACTTCATATTACGGAGCAAGTCTTCAACCGTTGGCCAATATTCACCATTAGCCGACCACGGATCATCACAGTAAATATTCGCCTCTGATGCCTCATCCCATCCATCTGAACTCCAACCATAATCGTCGTAGGACTTATAAATAGCTTCCTCTAAGAGATAAGGCATCGCCGCCTCCATTGGGAAAGCCGCAGTGAAAGAGGCTTTAAGAAGATCAACGTGACTGGTAATAGCTTCACCCTGCAACAGTTCGAATGGATTGAATCGGAACGGAGCAAGTTGCTCATTGCCTAAGGTATAGATTTCCATACCGTCAATCTCTTCCAGCAGTGAACGGTATTCTGTTTTTGCCGGTTCGATAATCAAAAACGGAAGATTTGACTCTGTCAGCAAGCGACGGCATGTGGTGGTTTTACCGCTACCGGTGACACCGGCAATAAAGATATGGCGACTCAGCATAGCTTTGCTGATGTTCAGCGGCCGCTTTTCCAGCACTGTCCCTTGGTGGATAACATTCCCTAACCGTATTGCATCCAGACCATCTACCGATCTCGGGTTTAAGCCAAAATCAACAGCCTTTCGTATGGGAAGCCCAGGCAATTCTTTCCTGGGTAAAGCGCAAATCAGGCTGAGTTCTCGACTGGTGAGACAGGTCCTTAACTCAATTGCATTGATAGAGTTTGGGTGACCAAAAATGAGAGGTAATTCACTTCCCAAATTGTTATTTGTTTTTAAGTATTGGAAGTGGGTTAATATTGCTTTAAGTGAGCCTGACTTAAAATTTGGTAACTCAGTTGACCGCAAAGGGCTAAAGCTTGAACTATCTCCTTGCCACATAGAGCAAAGGTTTCTTACTAAGCGTTCATGGTCTAAGTTATTCTGAGCCAAAGCATAAATGGAAGTTTTGAAAAGCCCTTTAACAAGCCCTATGTTGAAACGCTCGAAAAGCTCATCATCCATATACTTTAGCAATGACTGGTATTCCTTCCTTATATGCTCAATAGTCGTTGCTCCACCAGACGAAGATCCAATCGTTTGAGTTTTTGATTCTGAAGTATTACTACCGGACGTTATATTACTGGATACCCCCTTTGAATGAGCATCACTTGAACTTGTTGAAGAACTGCTGGAAGTGGGTGACTTTCCTATGGTCTTACTATCCGAAGAATTAGTCCCTGACGACTGACTTTTATTGCCTCCTTGACCAACGGTTGCGCTGGACCCTTCGTTTGCCCCTTTACTTATTTGCTTAGAAGCCTTGGACTGGGCATAGACACGATCATAAATTTCGTAGAGCGAAGACTTTAACTCATTAATTTCAAAGTGATGCATTGCGTCACAAATTATTAGCAACTGCCATGACCCATAAACCCCAACCATACTGTTTGCTAAATAATCCAATTTTTGAGTGTAGAGATCTTTACCTTCACCTACCTCATTAACTGATGGAATTCCGGTAATGACAGAAGCATTTGTGCTTGACTCAATAAGGCTAATAACCTTGCTGTTAATTTCCTTATGACAGGAGACATCTGTGACATCGCTGCCATGAAAGTTTCCTAGAAAGCTTTTACGAAGGAGTTCTCCATGGTCAAATGCATTCAGTTTATTACTGCTTCTATGGTGATAATCTTTGATCACACCAATGTAAATCTCAACCTGCTCACTATTACCTGAAACTAGATAAGCAAAATTATATTCAGGGTCATTCATTGCTGAAATAACGTTCTCTAACTGCTCTCGACGAGGCATTTTATCCTCATACCCGATCTCATTAATTTTAATGAAATGATAATCTCTATCTGAAGCCCTAATATGCTTATCAATCTCATCCATGACTCGCCTAGAAGATGTTACCCCTGTGGTATCAAATGGTTTAGGCGCATTAATCTTTTCAATAAACCCTACTGATTCACTTTCCATGTCTTAACCACGCAACTTTCAAGAAGTCACAATAAAATTGTCTATAACTGACAATTCAATCATAAACCTCAAGATTTTTATTAAACTACTGAGAGTCTATAATCCAGCACCAACAAAGAAAAATATACTAATCAACGGACTATATGCATAGGAAAAACTCTTAGTTCTTCTGCATTGTTAACCAATCATGATACAGATCAACTAAGGAAGGTCTGAATAAGTC
>SDWK01000901.1 GCA_004195335.1 Shewanella sp. | reverse complement strand
CATGTTGTCTTCACCTTGCCACAACCTATCAGTGAATTGGCCTATTACAACAAGTCCGTGATGTATGGTTTGTTGCTCAAAGCGGCTGCCAAAACACTGTTAACTATTGGCGGGGATAGAAAACACTTAGGTGCTCGCTTAGGTGTGACGTTTGTCTTGCACACATGGGGCAGCGCCATGACGCATCATCCTCATGTGCATGGCATTGTACCGGGTGGTGGCTTATCGCTTGACGGTGAAAAATGGGTGTCGTGTAAAGCGGGATTCTTCTTGCCTGTGCGTGTGTTATCACGCTTATTTCGACGATTATACCTTGAGGGATTACGTGAAGCGTATGAGCAGAATAAGTTACTGTTCTTTGGTGAGTGTTTGCCTATTGAGGAGGAAAAAACTTTTTTTGCATGGTTAAACAAGCAACGTAAAGTGGATTGGGTGGTTTATGCCAAACGACCCTTTGCGGGGCCACAAGCGGTACTAGCCTATTTATCTCGCTATACACACCGTGTTGCTATTGCGAATTCTCGACTGGTTGCGATGGATAAGCAAACGGTGAGTTTCAAGTGGAAAAACTATCGCGTTAAAGAGCAAAATACACATCGCACTATGGCGCTGACACACGATGAGTTTATCCGACGTTTTTTACTGCATGTCTTACCGAGTGGTTTTCACCGTATTCGTCATTACGGTTTGACTGCCAATACAGGTCGTAAGAAGAACTTGGATAAAGCACGGGAATTGTTAAAAGTTAAAGTCCCTATAGTGTCATTAGAGAAAGAGATATCGGGTGAAGCAAAAGCACATGAGCAAGCACCTATATTTGTCTGCCCGTGTTGTGGTGCGGGCATGATAGTGACAGAAGTATTGCTTCATTTGTATTTGCCTCGTGCACCGCCCTTATTGCTGAAATAGTGGTGACAGATTGGCAAGGTTAAATTATCGGCAATGGGGATAAGGACTAGTCTTGTTCGGTTTGCTCAACATTGTCAAATAGGGACTAAAATAAAGCAGTGTCAGAGGAGAATATCACAGTGAAAAGCACAGTAACGTTGCGTAAATTAGTACCGATAAAGCGTTTCATCCATCAAGAGCAAAAGAGAATTAAGTAATCCCCATAGCACCGAATTAAATTCCCGCGGTTTCCTCATTGTGAGCCTTTCAGACATCAGCCTTGTGATGATGAGCTGTTGATAGGTTTTGTGCCCCGGCCAACCAAGAAGTTGTTAGTCTCTTTTGTCGGCTTGATAATAGTATTCTTGATCCGCTTGATTTCCTTGGCAATCAGCTGTTTGCGCTCTTTGATATCTTTGATGGTGTCTTTATCGATCAGGCCAAGGTTATGTCCGGTCTCCATCAATCTGAGATCGGCATTATCTTCCCGCAACATCAGCCTGTATTCTGCACGTGAGGTGAACATGCGGTAAGGCTCACGTGTCCCCCTGGTTACAAGATCATCTATCATTACTCCCATATAAGCTTGAGAGCGGTCTAAACTAAATTCAGGCCTGTTTTGGATCCGGCAGACGGCATTGATGCCCGACCATATCCCCTGGGCGGCAGCCTCTTCATAGCCTGATGTTCCGTTGATCTGACCCGCCATATAAAGGCCGGCAACCAGTTTTGTCTCAAGCGTAGGTTTAAGCTGAATCGGGTTGACATAGTCGTATTCTATGGCATAGGCGGGACGCATGATTTCGGCGGCCTCCAACCCTTTAACAGACCTGACAAATTGGACCTGTATTTCCAGGGGGAGGCTGTTCCCGAGTCCGCTGGCATAGATTTCATCAGTATCTATACCTTCGGGTTCAAGTATAATCTGATGCCTGTCTTTGTGTGGAAACCGCACAACCTTATCTTCAAATGACGGACAATATCTGGCGGAGACCCCTTTGATGATTCCGCCGTACAGAGCAGAATGTTCAAGATTATCCTGTACGATCTTTTTGCTTTGGGGGTTGGTATGCCCGATATAGCTATGCATAAGAGGATTAGAAATCTTATCGGAAAAGAATGAAAATGGTTTAGGGTCCGGATCGGACTGGTGTGCGGTAAAGGCGGAAAAATCGATGCTCGATTTGTTTAGCCGGGGGGGCGTGCCGGTCTTCATCCGGCCGAGTGCAAAACCCAGTTCCCGTAAATGCAGCGGCAGACCATAAGAGGCAAATTCACCGGCCCTTCCGGCCTGGATGGAATTGAATCCAATATGAACCAAACCGCTTAAAAATGTGCCCGTGGCCAGGATAACGGCTTGGGCCTCGTACCCAAAGCCGGTTTGATCCTCTACCCCGACAACCTTGCCGCCTTCTACTACAAGCCGCTCAACCATAGCCTGTTTCAGCTCCAGGTTCGGCTGTTTTTCAATCACGGCTTTCATGGCCAGATGGTAGTGAATCCGGTCGTTTTGGGTCCTGGTTGAATGAACCGCCGGACCTTTTTTGGTGTTGAGGGTATTATATTGTATGGCTGTTTTGTCAGTAATTTTAGCCATCTCGCCGCCCAGGGCATCGATTTCTTTAACGAGCTGACCCTTGGCCATGCCTCCAATGGAAGGGCTGCAGGGCATCGCGGCCACTTTGTCAAGGTCTATGGCCAGTAACAGGACACTGCACCCCATTCTGGCAGATGCCAGCGCAGCTTCACAACCGGCATGACCTGCACCAACGATGATAATATCGTATTTTTTCTGGTCGAAAACCATGAGAAAATTATTTTACAATTTTTATACACAAATGT
>SDWK01000899.1 GCA_004195335.1 Shewanella sp. | reverse complement strand
AGATGGCGCGGAGTACAAGAGTCGGAAGGAACTGGAGAAGGAGATCGGGAAACTTAAGAAGGAAATGCTCGCAGCAGCTGCGCAGCTGGAGTTTGAGAAAGCTGCGGAAGCGAGGGATCGGATGCTGGAGTTGGAGAAGAAGATGTTGATGGTTTGATCCACCACTTTTTGACTTTCATAAAAAAACGGCACCTCGAATGAGGTGCCGTTTTTTTATGAAAGTCGGAGCCGAGAACGATCTCAGGGAAAGACGGGATTAAGAATAAAGCCACGGGAGTTCTTATTGATATTGGTGGAGTTACCGACTACCGTACCATTCTCGTTGATGCCAACAGCCTTCCCGAGAGGATACGAGGCAATGAAGGAATAATCGTAAAAGTCGTTATGTACGCCTAGGTCGTACATAACTCCATCGCGCCACAAAAAGGGATGAAACACCTTGAAAGAACCTGTGGCATCCGTCAATGCAGCTCCTGTATCGGAATAACCAACCACATCACCTTGGTCGTTGATAGCGATAGCAAAGCTCTCATCGCCCCCAAGCGTTCCAAGGTTCGTCATCTGCGGATATCCATTGGCGTTCAATTGCCAGAGGAATGCCCGCTCCAACCCATCAGCATTTTTTGCATTTCCAACAACTTGGCCCAAGTTGTTTATATCCTTTGGATCACAGCTATCACCACCGAGACTGTCTATCCGAACCATAGTTCCGGCTTCCCAGAAAAAACCTAAGGTTCCAGAGATCCCGACAATTTGAGCTGAATTGTTAATATCAACTGCAGATGCTGATTCGTCTGCCAGAATCGTATTCAGGGTTTGCCCAAAGCCCGTATCAAGATTGACATAAATCGCTGTGGAGCCTGAATTAACAACTGCTTCATTATTTTCGTTAAGAGCAACAGCCTCCGAGTGTGCCCCATAAACACTACCAACAGACTCTAATAGTGGAGCATCTGAACCATCAGGCGCTGCACCAGAATTGACGCTGACTCCATCCCAGTAATAAGCATTTTTTTCGCCTGAGTCCCCATCTTCAACGGTAAGAAGAACATAACCATTGTCATTTATATCTACGGCTTCAGAATATTTCTTGACAACATTTTGACCAGTATCTGTATTAACAGTAATTGGTGCCAGATCTATAAAAACATTCCCATTCGACAGAAACCCTCTAAGATCCGTATATTCCTCACCACCGTCTTTATTACCAGTAGTTGAGTTTCCAATTGCCCATCCACTGTTGTTTATATCTACAGCATGACTCCAAATGAAAGGCTTGGAACCTGGGACGACACCATAATAATCATCATAGTAGAATTCTTTTACAGGATCAGCAATATCAGTTGGATCATATGAAATATGAAGGCCAAGACTGGTCATTATATTGGATAAAGGGTCCCACACAAACGCTTCCGGAGCCGACAATGAGTTCCCAACAACCACACCCGAATCATTGATTGCCTTTGCCTCTGTTATAAGCCAGTTCAACCCTGTGGGGCCGTTCAGGTCACCTAGGTCAGTCAAGGCCCCCAAAAGCCCGCCGTTTTCCTCCTGCCCAGCACCAACGACACTCGGATTATCATTATTCTGACTGAATAAATCCGTAGCGGTTGCTTCGGCGGATTCGTTGCTACTACCGCCGCACCCAGCAAAACTCAGACAAGCCAAAACAAGTATGGAACAATGGATCCCCTTTTTGAGCACCTGAAAACGAATAGTATTCTTCTTTGAAGGTTGCATGACTTTCCCCTCTTAAAACTTCCAGGCAAACGAAAGTCCGCCCGAGAGACTACTGCGATATTGCCCTTCCAGTGTCACGCCCAAATCCTTCGTGGGTTCCCAAGCAATACCAAAAACGCCTCCTACAATCCCCTGCTCCTCAACCGTAGTTGAACCGGAAAGTGCCGGGTTTCCGGCGACCTGAATATCCAGCTTTGACCGAGACACGAAAAGCAATGGCCCACCGTAGACATATCCGCCATCGGCTTGAACAACCATTGCACCGCCAAAGCTTGCGTCCCAGGGTGTTTCAAATTTCACTGTTGTGCCCGAAGCGCTGTCCTTCTGAGCAGAGTAAATATTGGCCTGTCCGAAAAGAGCGGCATTGTACCGCTTTCCCTGGAAAACAATCTTATTGAAACCCACGCCACCGAACGGCTTGAATGAAGAGTTGTCAAAGGCTGTACTACCATCAGACACCTCGAAATCCGAAGCGCCTCCACGGACATAAACCTCAAACTTTGACGACACACCGTAGGAAAGCTGGACATAAGCCTGACTTCTTTCAAATGTCGCAAATTTTCCTGAGCCGTTTTCCTCAAACTCCCAGTCAGACTTGTCGAACAGATATCCAACTGAAACAAGCCTCTCTCCTTCCTTGATTCCCTCAACAAGCGAACCATAGAGACCCGCATGACTTGTGCTGGCGACCAAGAGAACAAGGAGCAGTGCAGTAAAAAAACCAGATTTCATAAAAACCTCCAAAAAAATTCATACATGTAAGATCTAGTATTTATAAAACCAAAGCCCTTTTTAATCAACACTTTTCACTTAAGAACTAGTAACAACCTCAGTCCATGCCCGCTAAACATTCCCTCAATTCTGCACGGCTTCTACAATCTGTTATTCTTCAATGAATTGAAGGACTTTGCGATAGGAGGGTGCCATGAAAAAGCAGGGAACCGAGGAGAAAAGATCGCTGGAGGTCGCTGAGGCGGCGCGGGAGCTGGATTG
>SDWK01000886.1 GCA_004195335.1 Shewanella sp. | reverse complement strand
TCGTTCCACCCGCATTGGTCATCGCACCTGACAAGAAAATAACTAAAATATCATCGCCCGTTAAGTCCGGGCCTGCAGTTTCGAAGAATCCAAAGCTCCCTGAACTGCCCGATCCTGGCTTCGAGCCTGTCTCTATTACTGCCATAGAGTTAATGGCATCTAAACTCAAAGAGAGTCAGGTTCCGGTAACGCTTGTACCGACAGGCCCACTCACCAATATCGCCATCTTGCTCACCAGTCATCCTGAGCTACATGATAAAATCGAACGTATCGTCCTGATGGGTGGAGCCGCCGGTATCGGTAACTGGACTCCTGCCGCTGAATTTAACATCTACGTCGATCCTGAAGCTGCCGATATCGTCTTTAAGTCCGGCATACCGATTACTATGTGTGGTCTGGATGTCACCCACGAAGCGCAAATTATGGATGAAGACATAGAACGGATCAGGGCGATCGATAACCCCATCGCTTTGTGTGTGGCCGAGTTACTCGATTTCTTCATCGTCTATCACCGAGATCCTAAGTGGGGCTTTACCGGAGCACCGCTACATGACCCTTGTACGATAGCCTGGCTACTTAAGCCGGAACTGTTTCAGGCTCAGGACTGCTGGGTCGGCATTGAGACAAAAGGCGAACACACTCAGGGAATGACCGTTGTTGATCGCTATCATCTGACAGGCAATACTCCCAATGCTACCGTTCTATTTAATTTGGATAGACAAGGATTTGTCGATCTATTAGTCGAACGTCTACAGGCATATACCAAATAGCCAGACATATGTCTGTAGAGCGTTCAATGGCATATATAAATAGACGGGCAAAGGTCTGTCTATTTACCTGTTAGTCAAACGGCTACAGATATAAAGAAAATAGAGGAAACCATGAGCAGACTCGTCATTTTAGGCAGCGCCAATGCCGACCATGTAATGTCGTTCGACTACTTGCCCGCCCCCGGACAAACCTTGATGAGCAAGGATTATCGGTTAGAACACGGCGGAAAAGGGGCCAACCAGGCTGTTGCCTGTGCCAAGCTGTGCCAACCGGGAAACAGAGTCGACTTTATCTGCCATCTGGGAGCCGACGGTATTGCCGAACAGATGTGTCAAAGCTGGCTCGATGATGGTATTCACCTCGATGGGATCACTAAGGTCGATGGGCTGAGCACGGGCACAGCCATGATTTTTGTCGGTGCAAATGGTGAGAATAGTATCGGGGTTTCACTGGGTGCCAATGCCAGCATGACGACTAAGTCACTCGAAAAACATCAGCAGTTATTAGCCAAGGCGGATTGGTTACTGGTTCAACTGGAAACCCCGACTGCAACGGTTGCTCAGGCACTGAAAACAGCGAAGAAACATGGCGCAAATACAGTGCTCAATCCGGCCCCCGCAACAGTGCTCGGTACTGAGATCTACCGATGGGTCGATATTATTACCCCGAACGAGACCGAAGCCGAAGCAATTACGGGAATAGAGGTCACCGATGAGAAGACTGCCAAGCTGGCCGCTCAGCTGCTTCATCAACTCGGACCTAAGACAGTGATTATCACCTTAGGCTCCCAAGGCGCATATTTAAGTAGCTCTGATTTTGAAGGCATAGTCGCTGGTGTCGATGTTAAACCTCTGGATACCGTCGCCGCCGGCGATACCTTTAACGGGGCCTTAATCGTGGCCCTGAGTGAAAACCTGGCGATGCGTGATGCTGTAGAGTTTGCTAACCGAGCCGCGGCCATAGCAGTAACCCGGCCTGGAGCTCAGAGAAGCATCCCCTACCGTCACGAACTTTAATACCGATTGGTCGATAATTGAGAAGCACTCTGCTTGGGTGCTTCCCTCTTTAAACCCCACTGATCTACCTTGTCGATTTACACAATATCAACTAAGTTGATCAAGAGGGCCCCCATCAGGCGTCAAACTGTAGCGTTATAAAAATAGGAGGGCTGTGAATAAGATGATTGCAAATCGACAAATCCAGACTCTAATTTTAACCTTCATCATTTTATCGGGTCTGTTTATCCCAGCCTGTGGGGAAGAGAGTAAAGAGAGCCGGAGAATTGAAATCAGAACGATTGCGTTTCTTCCCTACGGTATTAAGCAGGAAAACGACCTCAGTGGCATCTATTACGATCTTGCCAATCTACTGGCCAGCGAGGCGGGATATGAGGCAAACAATGATATCTACCCCTATGCCAGGATAATGTTAGAGCTTAAGTCCGGTAAAACGGATATGACCATCATGTTTAAATACAAGGAACTAGAAGATCACGTCGTCTACATAGCGCCATTACCGAGTCTAAAAATCGTTGTTATCGGCCTAAAAGGAAGCACTTTCGATTCGATAGAAAACTTGAAAGGCAAAAAACTCGCCTATTTAAGAGGCGTGAAATTCAGTGATGCCATAGATAGCGAACCGGATATTATCTCCATAGAGACTAATGATTTTATTCAAGCGATAAAGCTGCTTATGATAGGTCGGGTCGATGCCATTATCGGCCCTATGAGTGCGATACTCAGCGCCGCAATTCAGCTTAAAGTGAATGAGACACTCTTTGGTGAACCTTTAGCGGTCTCAGAGCGAACCCCTTGGGTACAGGTATCAAAAAAGAGTCTGGATCGCGTATCGGTAGATAAGCTTAGAACGCTTTTTGAAGCATTTGAAAAATGTGGAGAGCTGGAAAAAATACGACAAAAGTACATCAGCAGTAACAAAACTGAATCAGACAAGTAGCCTAATTG
>SDWK01000637.1 GCA_004195335.1 Shewanella sp. | reverse complement strand
CCCTAGAAGCGTAGAATTCTCTGGGATGGTGTACGCCTTGACCATGCGCTCTTTTTTGGTCTTCTCCTTGTTCTTAATCGGCTCCTTGCCAATGCCTGGAACAGCCTCACCAACACAACCCAGATTGAAGTCTGGCAAACTGATCTTATTAGGATCGCGGTCATCAACAGTCGCATCTATTGGCTTGTTCCAAATGATTTGATCGAAATCGACTGGCATACCAGTAGAGTCGTAACCAAGGCCAGTAGGGATACCGGCACCACTGATCTCATAACCACCAGCAGATTTTTTCCCCCCGACAGCAGATGGATCATCCTTCTGCAGCTCTTCTAAACGGGTTTCCAAGCGCTTGATCAAACCCTGTGTTAAAGACTGCGTTTGCTCCAGTTCACGGCGTTTTGCCTCGGACTCCAGTTCTGATTTCGTGAACTGGCTATTCACACGCATGTTGATGGTGCGTTCCATGTCCAAAAGGCGCTCAATCTCTTGCTGGAGCTTTTTGTTCTCTTCCTGCAATTCGACTGAATCCTCACGCACTGCCCGAGTCTCTTCAGTCAAGGTACGCATGGTTTCAATGGGACTATCAACGTCCACGTTGTACTCATCAGTCAAAAACTTGTTACTCAATGGATCTATGGCGAGCCCTTCACCAGCAATGGGCAAATCGCCTTCAATGGATTGAAGATCGGAAAAGCCCTGCTCTTCTGTCTGTTGTATAGATGCCCCTTGGTCGGGCTTGAGTCCTTTCATGATCACGACGATTAATACCGACACAATGACCACCGCCAGGACTTTCAGTACGATGTTTGATTTCATCATCTAAATTACTCCTTAGTGGTCCAGGTTTGTTTCATAAGGATCAACGGCTTTTCTATTTCTCTCTTCGTTAGCAATTGCCAGGGCCTTAGCTTCTGCTTGCAGGTCGCGGTAATAGGTCCAGGGATGTAGAGCCTCTTTCAAGGAGCGCTCCGTAACCAAATACATCACGGTGCTATCACCTGGGTAGCCTGCTGGCGCTAGTGCATGGTGTTGAAAGGTCGCGTGTGAGAAAGGCAGATTCAGATCGAGATAATCAAGCTGGACTGATTTGTTTGAGATATTACGAATCATAATTCCTGCGATATTGTGTCCCCCCCCAGAGTAGGCAACCACCGCTTTTGAAACTGTGTTGAGTTTGTTTTCACCCTTGAAAATTCGGATCGCACCTTCAACGTCAATGGCTGACTCTGTTATCCCCTGCAGATCTTTCTGAAGCCGTGTCGGACCATAAAGGCGCTGGGAAACATAGCGTGTCAAATCTACAGGCGTAATGATGATGTCCTGGTATCCATTACCATTACTATCATCACTCTCTTGCATATCCTCTTCTGCAACGACATTTTCAGAATCGAGTAGAACTTTTACATCTTCAAGATCATCAGATCTTTTCGGTTTTGGCTCGGAGATCAGGTCCAATAAAATCACGCGGCCATCTGAAAGGCGCTTAATTTGAACTCGCTGCCTACCAAACTCTTCATGTGGAAGAAAGTGAACTGCCCCTTGTGCAGACTGGACACGGAAAAGCCGCTTTAATTGCTGGCCTTTGGTAATGCCTACCTCAACATGATCACCAAACTGAATCATGCGCTCTTCGCCCTTGTGCAGCTTGATTGTGACGGGCTTGTTGTCGTAATGGATGATCTCGGTCGCCTGTACCAGCGCAGACGCCAATAAAGATGCGCCGAGGACCAGCGATACAAATACTTTCATCTTATTGTCCCTCCGCGATTGATGGTTGTACTTTGTTTTGAGCCAGATCTGCCGTTTCCTGCATGGTTCCTTCAAGACGGCTTGGGTTTTGGTAGAAACCATCGAGAGCTAGGCCCCACATATTGCACTCAGGATTAACATCCCAAGAGACAACTCTGACCGGGAAACGAACAAAGATGTCTTTAACTGTTTCGGCCCTGAATGTTTCCTTCACGTTTACGTCGAAGAAAGTAACCCAACGATCTGACGACTCTTTATAAACACGATTGGGTTCGTATGGCCGCTCCGGCATTTCTTGAAAAGACCGGGTTCGGCTCAACTCATGACGCTTGATACGGCGTTCATAGTCACGCTCTAGCCAGCCTTTGAATGAAGGTGTTAGGTAGCAGCTCAGTTGATGAATACGCTCCTTGTAATCCTTCACTCCCTCTACAGGCCAGTTATTCATTTGCTGGAAAATGTAGTAGCCGAAGGCATACACGTTGAACGGATGACGCTCATCAATGCCGCGAGTTGATCCAGAGCGAAGATCTGGTGGAATGTCGATCTTTATCCGCTCAGGTGCGGCCTTCCAGCCAGTAATGGCATAGACCGATATAGCGGCCAATATTAAGATCACGAGGCGTAGCGTGATAATGTGCGAATCACGACCATCCAGTGCTTTTTTAAGTCGCATCATTAATCCTTTTGGTTATCATCAGTAACGATTTTTTTCACAGGGGTATGCCGCCGAATATCCCAGCTTTGACTTGTTTCGATGTAACCAAAGTCGATAAAGCTGAACTTTTTTTGTGCGAGTTTTTTCAGGTAAACGATATGAAGCCCATCCGGCATACGGCGCTTGAGCTTCTTGAAGTATCCGCCCACAAAAAGGAGCGTACCTATTGCCATTGCGAAGCCTGCACCAACGCCAAACAGTGCTTGCCCAAAAAGCCCGAGCAGCAGGGCCATGACAGGAATCCAAACGGTGAGTCCACGGAAGACCACAGGCTCATCAATAAGTCGGTCTGGTATGAACTCGATTTCTCGGCCCTTCATTCCTGGTTCGTCGTACATTTTTACTCTGTCCTGGTTACTGCTCGTTTACTCAGAGAGCCTTATTGAAGCACAGACTCTCTTAGGCTTAAATCGCGTAAACCATTGTTTTTAAGGGTGTTAGAATATTACGCCAGCCGCTTCTGTTAGCAGGAATACAACGAATACCAGAAGCATTACGCCCATGCCGCCGTGCATACCCATGTCGCCCCAAGTCTTCTTACCAGCGCCAATTTCTTTGTAAACACCGACCATGTTTGATGCGACAACAACGAAAGCAACGGTTCCGATGATCAAACCAATCACAATTCCAATGTCGAACGCATACCCTTGTAACAGACCAATATAATCGCCATCAGCAGCGGCGTTGGTAGGAGCAGCGGTAGCAGGAAGAGCAGCGTTAGCCGCAGTTGCAGTTACCATTAGCAGGCCCGTCATCAGGGCTGTGAACATCTTTTTCATGGTTTTTCCTTTTTGGTTTAAGTAGTAAACAGATATAAGAGGATCATCATCATCAGGACACCACGGAGCCAAACCCCGATCATTTCACCCTGAGTGATAACTTCATCACCCCATTCCTTGTATGAACTCACACATAGCCAAGCAACCCATATAAAGACAGCCGTAGCGCCTAGCAATTGAGCAGTAACCAGTGCGTCATTCGCAGTGAAGAACCCTCCTGTACCTTCAGTAAAAGCTAGGCGCTGAGCAGCAGTCATCATCAGTGGGATACCTTGGTGTAATCAGACGACAAGGCATTGATGGTCGATGGAAAAACAGGCTCCATCGGTACGGTCAGATGATGAGAAATACCCTTTCGGATTTTCTGCAGATCACCTAACAGAACTCGGTATTCAAACGTGGTCCGGTTTGCTGGATCGCTTTGTGCTTCAGCAGCGCCAACAAGCGATTCCAAAGCTGCGATTTCACTCCCAATCTTCGCCAGAGTTTCACGCTCGGCCCAAATGTCTGCCGATGCAGCTCCAGAAGCCACAAGGGCGCTTACCAAGAGGAATGTTTGCAGTCTTTTCATTTTTCCACTCACGTTTGATTAAGTTTTCTAGGGATTCAAATTTAGCGAGGCCACGAAGTTGGGCCTAACCTGGTCATATCGTGCTGATCCAGATCGACACTATTCCCATGTGTGCTTTATGCCTTACGAAGCTCATGAACTCACGCCAAACCGGGTCATATCGACTTGACCTAATAAAATCAGGACAAAAAAAACCGCCCCGGTGACGGGGCGGTGGATGGGCGCTGGAATATCTTTCTTATTTTTATTATGTGCCTGAGCTGTTGTTATTATTTTTCAGGCTGTGGGGTTGTGTTGTGTTGTGTGTTTG
>SDWK01000372.1 GCA_004195335.1 Shewanella sp. | reverse complement strand
ATGAAGCCCTAGAGGCGGTGGTAAGCGATCATGAAATTATTGACCTAATCATAAAATATCGCTCATGAGGTGAGTTGGTAATGTTTGTTGATGAGTTTCTTGGCACCCATGATTTTTTACTGCCAGTGGCTGCTTTGTGTCGGCAAGCGCCCCCTGGAGTTTCAGAAGCCAGAGGTGTTGATCAGCACGGCCGATTTACCATTATCAGCATCTAACTTTGACCATCGGCCCTTCCGTTCCAGCCAAGTCACAACTCAGGTTCGAACAACGTAGGCCTGGTCAATATTGGGAGCTAAATACTGGTCAACATAGCGCGCTGATTAACAGGCAAGCACCCTTGACTGGCACTCAATCTAACCCCTCAAAGCATTCAGTTTGGGCCATTGGCAGTCTTGACAGGGACTGGCTGATAAACCTTTTGGTCAGTAACAGCCTGTTACCGACCATTGCTCACACCTCCTAAAACGTCTTTTTATAGCCAGTTTCTTTGCGGGCATGGTGTTCAGATCCTTTCTGGTTAACAGAAAGCGCATCTGATGGGGTTTTAGCATCTAATCCAACTCCTGACTCAGTACGTGTAGCCAAATGCTTAACCAGATCGTTCCAGTCTTTGCAGCCATGACCAAGTTTCAGATGCTCAAATTCCGGAATTTTTTCAGCGGCAGCACGGCCCACATCATCGTCATCAAAACCGAGGGCGAATGCATTATCGACGCTTTCCACTTCATGAATATAGCGACTAACAAGCTCACGAATACGTTCTGGCGATGCTTCTCCAGCAACCGATACCGCCTTATGAGTCTGATTTAACTGGTGATATGACACCGCATCAATCATCGATGATACAAATACGACTCTCTGTGGCTGCTTTGGCCCGACACTAAATACGCTAAGTTTCTTATTAGACCCTTTAGCCAACCCTTTCCACTTCACACCAGAGATACCAACTATCTCAGCACCGCCTGGCTGTTTATTGCGACCGCGACTCAACGCCACTACATTAACGAAAGTCCGTCCATTTTTACCTACTTTAACAGCTGGGTAGACATCCCCTCTGGCAATTAACTGCTCGACTAAATGAGCATCTAACTTCCTTTCATTAATGAGGTAGTCTCGCATCTTATCGATATGGACCTGCTCTTTAGAACGAACAGGAAGCATTAACGTCCTCGGTGCTTTCACAATTGCCTTAGTATCACGCTCGGCTTTAGCCGTTGTTGCTGCCAGCGCACGCTGCTCTCCGAATTCAGAGGACAGCCACTGTACAGCCTGACGGAGCGTCGTTGTGTTCACGTGCATAACTAAGTCAATCGCACCTCCACCGCCAGATTGAAGGCTCTGATCAAAAAATTTGTCGCCGTTGATACTGATACTGGAGCCATTAATTTTATATTTATGTTTGTCTTGAGGGTCACGTGTTGCACCTAGGGCTTCGACAACATCAATGAGATCCAGATCACGAACCCGATCTGCCATCATTCTGAATGACTCAGCGCTCCTGACCGCGTCATCTCGGCGACTTGCTGCCTGATCAAATCTTCGAGCTTTTTTGACTGCAATGTTCAAGTTTTGGCGCTGTTGCTGCAACGCTTTATCAACTTCTTCCTGGGCGTACTTTTCAGGACTCAGACGAGCACCTACTGTGGCTTTTTCAACCTCATATGCCTTCTGTTTTGGAAGTGGGGCAGTCACCTCACCATAATAATTTCTGATGGATTTGTGCTTCGCCTTGGAACCAATCTCTCCACGCTCAAGCTTTATGCCATTCTGATACAAAAACCGGTGGTAACCCGTTTGCAGCCCGCTCATTTTCTCCTTACCGTTCAGATACATACCCGCATTCAGGTTACCTTTTGGATTCTTTGAAAAGTCCACCGCAACGAGATGCGCATGAAAATGCGGGGACGTCTCATCAAGGTGAAGCACCACACTGACCAGATTGTCACCGAAGGTCTTGCGCAGGTACCGCAGAGATTCACGCTTCCACTTATCAAGACGCGTCTGATTATAAGTGCCGGCCCTGTCAGGATGCTTAGGTCGAAAATACTGAGGTGACGCCGTTAGCAGCACCTCAATGCAAACTACTGCATTCTTTCTAACAGTCCGGTCACCGATTCGCTTACGAACATCAGCAACCAGATCACCAGACCCAACCAGAGTTTCGTTTAAATGAGCTTTCGCAGGATCCGCATTCAGCGTTTTTTCATAGTCGACACGCTGAATATGATTTGAAGAGGCTGAGACCTGTTGAATCGTTTTGATCTTGCTTGTTCGCAGTATGGGTTTACCTGGGCCGGCATAGATAGACGACGCCTGTTTAACAGATGAACCAGAACGACGAGTATTACGCTTTGCGCGGGCTTCATCTGCTTCTTTTTGGCTGTTCTGGCGTCGAGCATCAGTTTGATCACGACGGACGCGTTTTTTTGCTTCACTGGCTGCCTTAGCAACCTCATCGAATGTATCCATAAGCACCTCCCTGTGCATTTTTACTTTCCAAGTAGCGATTGCGAAAAGCTGAAAGCGAGGTTTTCATGGGCAGGGACCCATGAGAACTTCGGCGTTCAACTGAAGCGATCAGGACTGGCATCCTTGCCAGTCTTCAGCTGCCATACGGTTAAAACGGGGGGCGACGCTAGTCGCTTCAGAGCCACCCGTTTTAACCGGGCAGCAGCTCCGCAGGACGAGTGTAGGAATTTGCCCTGGCAAATTCCGTAGTGAGTACCGTTAATTCTTAACCG
>SDWK01000668.1 GCA_004195335.1 Shewanella sp. | reverse complement strand
AGATGTGTATAAGAGACAGTCACTATGCTCAATTGTGATAGCCGACAAGATTGCTAAACTAATTACATGAGACTCACTGGTAGCCCAATGACAGACACCTTAAAATTGATTGGAAGAGACAAAGCACTTTTTTCGTCCGACATTAGCCAACATGAAAGCCTGTTGGCCAGTGAGGTATGTCGCTCACGCTTTCTGGTTCTGGGTGGGGCGGGCTCAATTGGTCAGGCCGTAGTTAAAGAGATCTTTAAGCGTTCTCCATTGAAACTTCATGTGGTCGATATCAGTGAAAATAACTTAACTGAACTCGTTAGAGATATACGCAGCTCTTTCGGTTATATCCAGGGTGACTTTCAAACCTTTGCTCTGGACATAGATTCTGTAGAGTATGACGCGTTTATTAATCAAGATGGTCAGTATGATTACGTACTAAACCTATCAGCACTCAAACATGTAAGAAGCGAGAAAGATCCCTTCACCTTGATGCGCATGATCAATGTCAACATTTTCAATACAGACAAGACGATTGAACAATCTATAGCCTGTGGCGTTAAGAAGTATTTTTGTGTCTCCACCGACAAGGCTGCAAACCCGGTTAATATGATGGGGGCATCTAAACGTATCATGGAGATGTTCCTGATGCGTCGTAGTCAAAATATTACAATATCCACCGCACGTTTCGCCAATGTGGCATTCTCCGATGGCTCTTTACTACACAGTTTTAATCAGCGCATCTTAAAACATCAACCCATAGTCGCGCCAACTGACATTAAGCGTTATTTTGTCACACCAAAAGAGTCCGGTGAGCTCTGTTTAATGTCCTGTATTTTTGGCGAGAATAGAGATATCTTCTTTCCTAAGCTTGATGAATCTCAACACCTTATATCCTTTGCTGACATAGCTAAAAGGTATCTTTTAGCCCGAGGCTATCAAGCTTATATTTGCAGTAGCGAAGAGGAGGCCAGGCAACTGGTTGCCACCCTACCCGCGAAGGGCCTGTGGCCATGCTACTTCACAGTCAGTGATACCAGCGGAGAGAAAGATATTGAGGAGTTTTTTACCGACAATGAAACCCTCGATATGACCCGATATGCAGAACTGGGAATTATTAAAAATGAACTTGAATACGATCCCACATTAATCGAACTATTCGAAAAAACGATTCACTCGATGAAGTCCTACAAATCATGGAGTAAGGAGCAGTTAGTTGAGCTTTTTCATCAAATGTTGCCTGAGTTCGGTCATAAAGAAACCGGGAAGTCTCTCGATGAAAAAATGTAAGTTAACGGCACCTCAGAGGTCTCCAGAATAATGCAGTCATTAATTGAGTTTATTCGAGAAACCTATCAAACCAATGAGTTTATTCCTCTGCATGCCCCGACATTCCCGGGTAATGAACAGGCTTATGTCGCAGAGACAATAGCCAGTACCTTTGTGTCGAGTGTTGGCAAGTTTGTCATCGATTTCGAACACAAGATTGAATCTTTTACTGGTTCTCCTAAAGCGGTTGCCACTTCCAGTGGTTCCAGCGCCTTGCATACCGCCTTGTACATGGCAGGGGTAACAAGTGGGGATCTGGTTATCACTCAAGCCCTCACTTTTGTGGCTACCTGTAATACCTTATACCACATGGGCGCAGCCCCAATTTTTGTCGACATTGCAAAAACAAGTTTAGGCTTATCTCCTCAAGCCGTTCAAGCGTACCTGGAAGAACACGGAGTTCTCGATGAGCATGGCTTGTGTACCCATAAGGAGACGGGGCAAATTATTAGAGCCCTGCTGCCTATGCATACTTTCGGTCATCCCGTGGAGTTGGATGAATTAGCCGTCATTTGCCATCGATGGAATCTGGTTTTAATCGAAGATGCAGCCGAAAGTTTAGGGTCATTCTATAAAGGAAAGCATACAGGCACGGTGGGAGATTTCGCTGCACTTAGTTTCAACGGCAATAAAATTATCACCACAGGTGGTGGCGGGATGTTACTTGCAAATAGCCAAAGCAGTGGCGAGCGAGCCAAGCATATAACAACGACCGCTAAGGTGCCCCACCCTTACGAGTTTTACCATGATGAACCAGGCTTTAACTACCGAATGCCAAACCTGAATGCTGCACTTGGCTGCGCCCAGATGGAAAGCCTTCCCCTGTTTATCGAACAGAAACGGGCACTGGCAAAGCACTATCAGACTTTCTTTAGCAATAGCGAGCTGCAGTTTGTTCATGAGCCAAGTTATGCCAAGTCTAACTATTGGCTCAATGCGGTCATTTGTCCCGATACACACAGTCGTGATGAGATGTTAAAAGCCACCAATGATGCTGGTGTGATGACACGACCAGTGTGGCAGCTCATGCATCGCCTCCCCATGTTTAAAGATGCGATGCGCGGCTCGTTAACAAACTCTGAGTTAATCGAATCTCGTCTTATCAATCTACCTAGCTCTCCAGCGGCAATAGGATTAACCCATGCCTAAGAAAATAGCTGTGTTCACAGGAACACGAGCTGACTACGGATTACTGTATTGGTTAATCTCTGACATTCAGGCCTCTGAGGAGCTGACTCTTCAACTTATCGTTTCGGGTAGTCACCTATCGCCTGAGTTTGGTAATACGTTTGAACAGATAGAGAAAGATGGATTTCAGATTCATGAAAAAATTGAAATGTTACTCTCCTCTAATTCCGCAGTTGGCACAGCCAAGAGTATGGGCTTAGGGGTCATTGGATATGCTGAGGCTCTCGATAGACTAAGACCCGATGTACTCGTCATTTTAGGTGATCGGTTTGAAGCTCTTTCAATGGCGCAAACGGCAACCATTCTGGGCATTGCAATATTGCATATCCACGGTGGTGAAATTACCGAGGGCGCCTATGATGATGCGATTAGACATGCAATAACGAAACTGAGCCTAGTTCATTGCACATCTACCGAGACATATCGGCAACGTGTGATCCAGATGGGTGAAGCCCCTGACAGAGTTCACCATGTAGGCGCTATAGGTCTGGATCATATAACACGCAGCAAACTCATGACAAAAAAGGAGTTATCTGAGTCATTAGGTTTTGATTTAACCGCTCCCTATTTTTTAGTCACTTATCATCCAGTCACACTCGATGATGAGCCGGCTGAAGACACATTTAATGCATTATTGATGAGTCTGAACCAGTTTGGCTCTCACCAGGTTATTATCACTTACCCCAATGCAGACAATGGTGGCAGAGGCATTATTACCAGACTTGAAGAGTATGCTGGTAACTCTCAAGGAAGAGTGCTGGCCATTCCCTCTCTGGGACAAGTCAGGTATTTAAGTGCGGTTAACAATGCGACAGCCGTTATAGGCAACTCTTCGAGTGGTATTATTGAAGTCCCCTCATTTAATGTGCCGACTGTCAATATTGGTAGCCGGCAACAGGGACGTCTTGCCGCCGATAGTGTGATCAACTGTCAGCCTGATACCGGTTCTATAACCGACGCGATAACCCAGGCTATTGATCAATTGCCGGTGCTTCAACAGACCCCGGTCTCTAACCCTTATGGCCAAGGCCAGACCAGTCAAGCCATTATAAAAATTCTCACAAAAATGAGCTGTAAGCCGATAAAATCATTTTACGATATTAAGGTTGAAAACTAGTATGACTTTAGTTATTGCCGAAGCCGGTGTTAATCACAATGGCAGTGAAGATATTGCGATTGCCCTGATCGATGCAGCCCATAAGTCTGGGGCCGACATCGTAAAGTTTCAAACTTTTAAAGCAAAAAACTTAGTCACCGCAACCGCTGAGCAAGCCGATTATCAGGTTACAAATACCAACAAAGTCGAATCTCAACTTTCGATGTTGAGCCGTTTAGAGCTAAGCTACGAAGCCCATCGACGCCTGATAGATCACTGTCAAAAACTTGGTATCCAGTTTTTATCTACGGCATTTGACTCTGAAAGCTTGAACTTTTTAGTGAACAAACTTCAGCTTAAAACATTAAAAATTGCATCGGGAGAGATCACCAATGCCCCTTTTCTTCTTGAGCATGCCCGTACAGGCTGCGATCTGATTTTATCCACGGGCATGTCAACCTTAGCCGACATCGAATCTGCACTAGGGGTTATCGCATTCGGTTTAACAGCAACGGCCGATACCAAACCAGGTATTGAGGCCTTTCAGACCGCCTACGCCTCTATCGAGGGACAAAAGGCGCTGAAAGCTAAGCTGAAGTTATTACATTGCACTACCGAATACCCTGCGCCAATTAATGAGATAAACCTCAAGGCGATGGACACCTTAGCGTCGGCTTTCTGTCTTGATGTAGGTTATTCAGATCACAGTCAAGGGATCACCATTCCCATCGCCGCCACCGCTCGCGGCGCGTGTGTCATTGAAAAGCATTTTACCTTAGACAAAGAGATGCCGGGCCCCGATCATAAGGCTTCCATAGACCCCGAGGAGCTAACGGAGATGGTGGCAGCAATTCGCACCGTCGAACTTGCGATGGGAAATGGTATTAAGACACCTCAAGTTTCCGAATTAAAGAACATTAACGTTGCCAGAAAAAGCTTAGTAACGACTCGAGCCATTCAACAAGGCGAAAGCTTTTCGACCAGTAATCTCGCGGTAAAACGGCCCGGAACAGGCACGAGTCCTTATCAATATTGGCAACGACTCGGCACGGAAGCGACGAGAGATTACGCCGCTGGGGAGGTGATTTTTGATTAAACCTATCATCATAATCGGCTCAGGAGGTCACGCGAGTGTTCTCGCCGATATATTGCTTCAGCAAGAGTACACTTTACTGGCCGCGATCAGCCCGACAAAAAGTAATAGCCCGATCTTCAATCCTATTCAACATTTTGATTCTGATGATGATATTTTACAATTCTCTCCCGATAAGGTTAAATTAGTGAATGGTTTAGGCTCATTACCGGATCAAAATTTACGCCATAAGCTTTTTGACCATTTCAGTCAACTCGGCTACCAATTCGAGACCGTGATCTCCCGAGATGCATTATTATCTCCATATTCAAGTATTGCCGCCGGAGCACAGGTGTTAACAGGCGCGATAATACAAACGGGTGCAGTGATAGGAAGCAACAGTATTGTCAACTCCGGGGCAATCGTTGAACACGACTGCCATATCGGCATACATAATCACATCGCGCCAGGTGCGACGATATGTGGTGGGGTTCACACGGGTGCGCATGTCCATATTGGTACCGGCGCCAATGTCATTCAAGGCGTTTCGATTGGCAAACATTGTATCGTTGCTGCTGGTGCGACGGTTACAAAAGATATGCCCGATAATTCCATTGCTTATGGATACAGAAGCAAGATAGAGAAAAGGTCATAATATGAGTCAAATATTGAGTAAAGTGACAATATCACCAGAAAAGACACTCCGTGATGCCTTGGAGTTGATTAACTCACAAGCATTGCAGGTCGCATTAGTCACCGATCACGATAAGCATCTTTTAGGTGTTATCACTGATGGTGATATTCGTCGTGGTCTACTCAATAACCTGTCACTCGATGCACTCGTTACTCAAGTAATGAATAAGAACCCAAGAACAGCTTCTCCTTCAACTTCTAAGAAAAAGCTGCTTCAACTCATGCAACAGCACAGCATATTATCTATCCCACTCATTAAAGACCATATTCTTGTGGGACTCGAAACCTTAAAGAGTGCCCAACAACAAACTAATCATGCAAACCCAGTACTTATCATGGCTGGAGGTTTTGGTACGCGCCTAAAACCTCTTACAGATAAATGCCCTAAGCCTATGCTCAAGGTTGGAAACAAACCAATACTTGAAATTGCGTTGTTTAACTTTATCCAAGCAGGCTTCTCAAATTTCTATATCTCTACCCATTATATGCCTGAGCAGATAAAGGAGCATTTCGGCGATGGCAGCCAATGGAACGTGAAGATATCCTATCTCCATGAAGAGACTCCCTTAGGTACAGGTGGAGCGGTAGGGCTACTGCCAACCGATATTCCCCAGTTACCCGCGATAGTCATGAACGGCGATATATTAACTAAAGTGGATTTTCAACTTTTACTCAAATTCCATGAGGATAATGATGCCGACGCCACCATGTGTGTCAGAGAATATGACTATCAAATCCCCTACGGCGTGATCAGTGGTACAGGAAATCGCATCACAGATATGGTCGAAAAGCCTGTACAACGCTTTTTTGTCAATGCGGGGATTTATGTTATCAATCAAGATATTATAAAAAGTGTTTCCGCTAACACCTATATTGATATGCCGACACTACTGGAACAAAAAATTGCAGATGACGGTCAAGTTCTCATGTTCCCGCTCCATGAGTACTGGCTCGATATTGGCCGTATGGATGACTTTAAACAAGCCCAGGTTGATATCTGCGCCTTTGGTTTAGAACAATGAAAACGATTGCAGTAATTGGTCTGGGTAATATCGCTAAGCGCCATAGACAAAACCTTAAACTTATTTACCCTGAAGCAACGATTATCGCATTATCTGCCAGTGGCAGAAGCCCAAGCGAAAAAATCGAATTTGCCGATGTGTTACTTACCGATCTTTTATCGGTCATTGAAAGTAAACCTGAGCTTGTCATTGTCGCCTCCCCTGCGCCACTGCATGAGCATCATGCCAGTGAGTTTATTAAGCGTCGTATCCCGGTATTGATTGAAAAGCCAATCGCATCAGAACCTCAAAGTTCACAACGCTTGCTTGAGCTCACTCAAGAGTATTCGGCCCAGGTCATGGTGGGTTACTGTTTGAGATATTTAAGCTCTGCAATTGAGATGAAACAGCTTTTATCGCAAAATTTTATCGGAGAAATATATAACTGCACAGCCAGTGTAGGACAGTTTCTACCCGATTGGCGACCCAATAAACACTATACAGATTCAGTATCAGCCAATGAATCACTCGGTGGCGGCGCTCTACTTGAATTAAGTCATGAGCTGGATTACTTACACTGGTTATTAGGGCCTTTAGGGCTCGAGTATTCTCAACTTAGAAGTACAAAGGAACTGAAGTTAGAAGTTGAAGAGATTGCCGATCTTGTATTGACCAACCAGAAAGGGACAGTTTGTTCTCTCCATATGGATTTCATCCAAAAACAGCCCCAAAGAGAGTGCACATTTATTGGCTCAAAAGGCCGACTACATTGGGACTTATTAGCGAACACTATCACTCATCACAGTAGTGAAGGCACACAAATCCTATGCTCGGAACCTGAATGGGACAAAAACCAAATGTACTTAAATATGGTGACTGAGTTTATTGCCAATGTTCAGCGTGGAAATAACTCAACGTTATCTTTGGAAGACGCTAATCAGACAGTCAAACTTATCGCTCAAATTAAGCAAGAAGCGGTATGGGGAGTCGTCCAATGAAGCAATATGCATTTATCTTTGCTCGTGGAGGTTCTAAAGGTCTTCCCAGGAAAAACATCCGAAAGTTACTTGGTAAACCACTCATTCTCTATTCAATCGAAACCGCACTCAAGGTCGCCGATATAGATAAAGTGTTTATCTCAACTGATGATGATGAGATTGCCAGCATAGGTTTAGCGGCTGGAGCCGAGGTAATCCCAAGACCAGTCCAATTAGCAGACGATACCTCTCCAGAGTGGTTGGCATGGCAACATGCTGTAACCTGGGTCATTGAAAAATTTGGTGAATTCGATCAATTTATTAGTTTGCCGGCAACCAGTCCACTAAGAAGTGTCGAAGATGTGGAGTCGGCTATAGTTAAGCTAAATGACAGTAAAGCAGATATCTGCATATCTACAACCCCAGCTAGCCGTAGCCCATACTTTAATATGATAAAAGAGACTGATTCAGGCTATATTGAGCTCGTCAATACCAATGCTGGAGGTGCTGTATACCGTCGGCAAGATGCACCTGAAGTCTACGATATTACAACTGTGGTTTATGTATCGACCCCAAACTATATTCTCAGGGAAACTAGCCTTTTTGCCGGACGGGTGGCTCATACAATAGTACCTAAAGATCGAGCTATTGATATTGATGATATATATGACTTTAAATTGGCTGAAGCAATTTTAAGCTGTAAAGGACAAGTATGTTAAAAGGTAAAACGATTCTAATCACTGGAGCAGGCGGACTGCTCGGTTCTCAAATAACCTCTTCACTTGCTACCGAAGGTGCAAATGTTATAGCGACTGATATCTCAATTTCTGCGATGTCGGAGAAATTAGAAAAGTTAATGGACATTAAGAGTGAATTACTGACTTTAATCGAGTTGGACTCTACTGATGAACAAGCCATGAAAGCGTTTTTTTCAGCTCAGACTGAACTTCATGGCGCTGTGAATTGCACATACCCTAGAAACAAACAGTATGGTAATTCATTCTTGGAAGTATCCTTGGACAGCTTTAACGAAAACGTCTCGCTGCATTTAGGCTCCTCTTTTCTGTTTATGCAGCAATGCGCTACACAATTTCTTAAACAGCAAACACCCATGTCTGTTGTCAATATATCATCCATTTATGGCGTTGTTGCACCAAAGTTTTCTATCTATGACGGCACGTCGATGACCATGCCGGTAGAGTATGCCGCCATAAAATCAGCCCTGCTACACCTCAACAAATATGTGACGGCTTTTGTTAAAGACAGCCGTTTTAGAGTCAACAGTATAAGCCCTGGCGGGATTTTAGATAACCAACCAGAAGAGTTTCTCGCTGCATATAAAAATGAGACACATGGTCATGGAATGCTCTCACCGGAAGACCTAACAGGTTCAGTTATCTTTTTACTTTCAGAGCAAGCGAAATATATCACCGGGCAAAATATAATCATTGATGATGGGTTTACGGTATAAATTATGATCCAGAAACTTAGCTATTGGTTCAAAGTAAAGCGCATCGGGCCAGATATTCCCTTGACCCACTTCCTGCTGCACTCCAAACGACTGGGTACTTGGTTGTGTAAAAACAAGTTCGCTAAATTTGGACATAATAGCGCGATGAGACCGGGAAGCTATGCGATCTGTTGTGACCATATCAGCATTGGAGACGAAGTTGTGCTCAGGCCAGGCACTATGCTGTTTGGTTCAGAACATGGCGCTAAATCTGTCAACATCACAATCGAAGATTTAGTATTAATCGGCTCTGGAGTCCACATCTATACCTCTAACCATGAGTTTACCGATCCAGAAAAACCCATTTTTTCACAGGGACATAAACCTATTAAGCCTGTGATCATCTGCAAAGGTTCATGGATAGGTGCAAATGCCATAATTTTACCCGGTGTCACTGTCGGCCAAAACAGTGTAATTGGAGCTGGCTCAGTGGTAACTAAAGATGTTCCTCCTTTCACGGTCGTTGCGGGACAACCTGCGAAAATTATTAAGCAGCTAAAATAGCCGGTTATTGAAACAAGACTGTTGGTAATATCAACATTTTACTTATAAAAGTAAAAGTGGCATAAAAACAGCTTGTAAATAAC
>SDWK01000099.1 GCA_004195335.1 Shewanella sp. | reverse complement strand
GGGCCTACGCTCGATACCTCGACAGATAATATGATGTAATGCGCCGGGTGCATCTATGCGAGATTGTCTTGGCATGATCAAGAGTATGGCACAGGGGGCTTTTAGAGAAAAGCATAATTACATGGGCGTCCCCTTTGACTTTTTCTAAAGTTTGACCACAGGGAAACAGGGGAGCCTAGCGCTCCTTTCTGGCGCGCTCCCCCTGCTCACGATGTTCGCTTCCCTATGGACAATGCATATTGGTTTGATTTGGGTTTATTAAATGATTTCAAAATGATAACCTCGCTCTTTATGGGTCAGCCGCGCTAACTACCTAGACCCAACGAGGGGAAAACATGAGGGGAATTATTCTAACCACCGCACTAATTCTATTCGCATCAACACTTCCAGCCATATCAGCAACATGCCAAAAATACGGGCCACAAGGTCAGGTCATCTACTACAAATGTTACGAACCTGAACCGACTTATCAAATCAATTGGTACGTAACCACCACCACAACCAATGACAAGGTTGTAAAAAAGGTCATCAAACCAGATTCAGTTTGCTACGACTACGCCAGTGGAAGCATCGACTATCGCGGTTGCATGAGTCAGGCTAAGAAATTGTTTAAGAAGAAATGTGACAAACTAACAAAGAGCTATCGGAACACGGGATCGAGAGATCACGCTAAAGCTATCAAGGTTGATAAAGAGAGCTACTGCCGAGCGGCGAGAGTTATCTAATCACAATGTATTTTGAACCCCCCGTGTTACTGCAACGGGGGCGAACCTCTGATTTCGATTTTTGAATTTCAATTATATTCAGTATGATAGAATCCAGATGATCAATGTTAAGTTACAGGCTCGTTATGTGGATGCGCTTTAAGCTTATTTAATAAATTTATTGAGGATATTTATATGAGTGAACAAACCGAAGACAAAATGCTGAATCTTTATCCAATTGATTACCCATTCGAAACGTTGGTAAATAGAATCAATGCAACACCGGCTAAGTTAAAACTAGATCCTGAATTTCAGAGAAAATATAAGTGGGATAAGGACGGGTGGGGAAGGTCATCAAAGTTTATTGAATCGTGCTTAATGAGAATACCTCTGCCTTCGTGTTATTTTGCTGAGGATGATGAAGGTAGGCACATGGTAATTGATGGTCTGCAGCGATTGACAACGATTAATAAATTTTTTAATGATGAGTTTGCATTAGAGGGTCTTACTACGTTTAAGGACCTTGAAGGTAAAAAGTTTTCTGAAATAGGCTCATTTCAAACAGAGTTAGAGACAACAACAATTCGATGCATTGTTTTGAGAAAAGACAATCCGAAGAGTCTAATCCGGGAAATTTTCTCAAGATTAAACCAAGGGGCAGTTGAACTGTCTGATCAGGAAATTAGGCATGCGATTTACCCAGGGGCATTGGATATTTTGCTTGCTGAACTTGCAACTGCTCCCGCTATTTCAAGATTTGGTATGGCTGAAAACAATGAGAACGAAAAAGATGGACTTGAGCCTGAAGAACAAGTTTTACGTTTTTTTGCATTTTCTGACGACCTAAACTTGGAAAAATTTACAAGCAATCTGAAAGGTTTTCTTGATGAATATATGGAATCCAATTCAGAACTAGGTGAAGAAAGTGTTTCTGAACACAGAGAAAGGTTTAATACAGCCTTGAGGATTTGTGGAGATGTATTTGGAGATGACGCCTTTGTTAACCCAACTGCGGTGAAGAAGCGTAAAGGCTTAGTGCATTATGATCTTGTGATGACGACAGTCGGAGAGCTTTCAGAAGATGTTGCTTTACAAAACGCTTCATCAATCCGTCAAGCGTATGCCTCTCTTTGTGAAAGTGAGGAGTTCAAATTAACTTTAGCAGGCGGTTTACAGGACAAGTCCAGAATATTAAGGCGCAGAAATAAGTGGAAAGAATTGCTAGAGGCTGCAATTAATGCCTAGCGTAACTTTATATGGAAAATATGAAGAACTTTTTCTCACAATGAAATCAATTATTGGAAGTTCACAGGGAAGAGTTTTAAATGAGGTTCCGGATGAGCTTTTCTCAAATAACGTAAACTTTTTTGTTAAATCATATTTGATTAACGCTTGTACTTATCTTGAGGCCTACTTACAAGACGCTGCATTCGATCACGCAAGAAAAATCAATGATCGCGTAAAGAATGCTTGTGTTCCGCATAATTTTCTACTTTGGAAAATATCAAAAGAAGTTAAGGAAAATGATCTCAAATTTGTTGATGCTGGATTTAAAATTAACAAAAAGAAAATTTCAGACGAAATCTCCGGCAACCCTTACAGAACGATTAATTTATTTCGACTTTTAGGAGTCGATCTGATGTTAGAAGAGCAGTTTGAATACAACATGGAGCTTGTTCTCTCGGTCGTTGTTAAAAGAAACAATATTATTCATCATAATGATAACGCCAATGATGTTTCATTTGCGGATATTTTGTCATACATCGACGTGTTTCTTGTTTATATTAAATCAATAGAGCAGGCATTAGTAAATCAAGCATAAATCACATAACAAATCGGTCAAGCTTCGCTCGGTTACCTCTCTGAACTTCGCTACGCTCAGCCGCTTACCGATGCGTTATATTTCAATTATAGTTTCCCAGTGCCCAGATTCATATTGACCGGGGACCCGTGCTGGACTCGAACATTATGTTGTCGCCAACTTTTACCCAAAAGTTAGCGCGCATTTTATAACCTCAGAGCAGGCTTAAATATGGGGGT
>SDWK01000084.1 GCA_004195335.1 Shewanella sp. | reverse complement strand
TCTCGGAAGTCGTGGTATTGAGACACTTTCTCGGTGCAGTGCATATCACAGATATGAAGTCCCTTAACAGGATTGACAATAGAAACTACTCTCTGCATAATGGAACATGTGAATACATATTTAAATGAGGATTATATGAGCAAAGATACTTGTCAGGTCACCGTTATAGATAGAGACAAAATCGAGCTTGCACTAAAGGGCATGCCGTCAACAACAACATTAGCTGAAACAGCAGATGTCTTTAGCTTACTTGGGGATCTTTCTCGTATTCGTATCCTTCAAGCATTGAGCATGACGGAACTATGTGTATGTGACTTAGCCGCCATTCTGGGAACCACGTCCTCAGCGGTCTCACACCAACTCAGACTGTTGCGTTCAAAAGGCATTGTGCGATTTCGCCGGGAGGGGAAAATAGCTTACTACTCGCTGGCTGATGAGCATGTACACCAGCTTCTTACGCAAATGATCGAACACGTACAAGAATGCTAGGCTGCAAGTTTACAGCCTCATATTGGAAATAGAGCTTTATGTATAACGTAATCACTGGAATCTTATTTGAATGTTGGGACATTCTGAAAGAAGCGGCCCCCTATGTGCTTTTTGGCTTCTTTGCCGCTGGTATTCTCAAAGCATTTATACCTGAAGACTTTGTCGTAAAACACCTTGGCCAGAAAGGAACCCGGTCTGTACTAAAGGCCTCATTATTTGGCATCCCTCTACCTCTTTGCTCATGCGGAGTGATACCTGTCGCAATTGGTTTGCGCAAACAGGGCGCAAGCAAAGGGGCCACAGCATCTTTCCTCATATCAGTGCCTGAGACCGGCGTTGACTCAATAGCCATAACTTGGGCGCTTCTCGACCCGTTGATGACCGTAGCACGTCCAATAGCAGCTTTCATCACGGCAGTGGTCACAGGAATTTGCATCAACATGATTCCAGAGTCGAAAGAGACCCTGGAAAAGTCACCCCAAGAAGGTTGTGGATGTTCTTCTCATTCAAAGAGCGAAGCAGAAAAATTGCCGCAGAAAGAATCTCTGGGGCGCAGAATTGAAAAAGGTTTGGTCTATGCTTTCTCCGATCTACTGAAGGACATCGGGGGCTGGCTGATGCTCGGTATAGCAATTGCCGGGATTATCTCCTTCTTTGTGCCCGTTGGGTTTGTTGAGCAATACCTCGGTGGAGAATTCAGCTCTTTACTGATCATGCTGGTTATTGGCATCCCCTTGTACATTTGTGCAAGTGCATCAACTCCGATTGCTGCGGCTCTGGTACTCAAAGGCCTCTCACCTGGTGCTGCCTTAGTTTTCTTGCTTGCAGGCCCGGCAACAAATGCCGCAACAATGACAGTGGTTGCAAAACACCTCGGCAAAACCGCTACCGTTGTTTACACCACAGCAATAGCGATTTGTTCTTTGTCTATGGGTTGGGCTGTTAATCGCATCTATATATGGGCAGATATTGATGTCATGGCGTGGACTAGGCAAGCTGAGCATACTACCGAATCATTACTTTATCCTGTCTCTGCACTCATCCTCTTGGTTCTATTGTTCAGGAACTATCTCCCTCAGAAAAAACCTGATGACTCAGACTGTGGATGTCACGAACAGCCGGGGGGAGTATGACGCCCTCCTATTAGCTGACAGTTTGTCAGATAGCATCAAGAAAAGTTCGATTGCTTGTAAACTTTTTATTCTTTAATACGTCTCAGTGGTAACTAGATACAAAGGAGGAACACATGTGGAGGCTATTTAAATTATCAATTGTTGTTGCAGTGCTGCTCTTCAGCACACTGACATTGAGCGGGTGTGGAATCTTCCATCCATGGTGCAATTCGGATCATTCTTCAAACTGTGAGCACCATCACTAACAGAATTTTTCAGATTAAGGAGTACAACCTAGACACAACAGACACCCCATGAGCCAGCACAAACAACCCCATATGGGTCATGACCAACCTGCACGTAACATACACGGTTACGGCCCTGGTGGTTGTTGGAAATAAAGCTATAACCCGTCCACTATGGAGCAACTAAAATGCACTCTCATTCAACAGGTAACTGGTTTTGTGGCCCAGAAGGACTCTTTGGCCTTCATTTCGGTGGATTTTTTCCTCTCATCTTTTGGGTGGCAGGTCTACTGTTGCTGTTCACACTGTTTCGTGCCGTGTTCGCAAATAAACAGAACAACACTATTACCGCAGTAAACAGCTCTTCTGCCCTATCGATTCTTGAGGAGCGCTATGCTTCAGGAGCAATTGATCAGGAAGAATTTTTACAAAAAAAGAAGGACTTAGAGAGTTAATTGTAGAATTTGTTCCATTAATTCCATTCTGATTACGAAGTCAAAAGGCCAGGATTAACTATCCGTGGCCTTTTTGTCTTTATTCTTATTCACCAAGCAACTGAAACAGTGGTCAACATACGCTCATTGGTCGTGAACGACAAAAGTCAGACTGTCTCGGAAGTTGTGTCAGAGACTAATGAGAGTCAAAATCAGCTAAAATCGGCGGGTGTCAAGATAGTTATCGCCTCAGTCTCATTATGCCGCTTTGTTACAATGGTCCTCTTCGGAGGACCTTTTCTTCTCTGGAGCGTGTCTCGGATTTTGAGTTACACGCCAGAAGATGATAAAATTAGTCATAATCCTCGCGAGCCAACGGCCAATCAAATAATCTACGGCCAGATCAAGAGGCTATTTTTCTAATCGATCTAGCACCGTGGAGCAAACTCATGTTGAAGAATCGTGAAG
>SDWK01000664.1 GCA_004195335.1 Shewanella sp. | reverse complement strand
TGGTAAATCTCTAAGTTGTAAATTGGAGCGATATATCGGGTTCGAACCGATGACCTATACCTTGGCAAGGTATCGCTCTACCAACTGAGCTAATATCGCAAATTTTTCTTTCGTACAACTTTCACTGTAATCATCACGTAAGGTATCGTTCTTCACCTTTAGCAACTGAGCTAATATCGCAAATTTTTCTTTCGTACGACTCTCACTTTAATCATCACATAAAGGTATCATTCTTAACCTTTAGCAACTGAGCTAATGCCGCAAAACTTTACTTCTATAGAACTCCAGTAAACTGGGAAGCCGTAAAGTTGAGGCCGCATTATATGAGAATTTCATCTCTCTGCAACCCCTTCTTGAAAATAAACTGACTGATTGGTTAAATTTTAAATACTTTTGCCCGATAATACTGCAGTTCTGCTATAGACTCCTGAATATCGACCAATGCTTGATGAGTACCCTGCTTTGTAAAACCATTCATTAATTCTGGCTTCCAACGACGAACCAGCTCTTTTATTGAGCTCACATCAATATTCCGGTAGTGAAAGTAGTCTTCCAGCTCCGGCATATATCTGTTCATAAAGCGTCGATCCTGACCTATGCTGTTCCCACACATTGGTGAATCGCCCTTAGTGGCATGTTGAGAAAGAAACGCAATCGTCATTGCCACGGCCTCTTCTTCACTATATTGACTCGAGCGGACCCTCTCAACTAAACCTGACTCACCATGGTGTTTCTGATTCCAAGCATCCATTGTGGCAAGCTGCTCTTCAGATTGGTGAATGGCAATAACAGGTCCTTGTGCGAGAATATTTAACTCTTTATCTGTCACTATCGTTGCAATCTCAATGATTCTATCAACGCTAGGATCTAGCCCGGTCATCTCTAGGTCTACCCATATGAGATTGTTTGCATCTGCAGCCATAGATCTGCCTTATTGTTCCAGTTTGCCTAAATTCAGGCTTTTTTGTTTAAGACCGTGTATCATACTGCTTTTTTAAGCAACACTAAATCACCTTATTTAAGATGGCTAATCTGTGAGTAAAAAAAAACCCCTAAGTCAAGGCCAGCGCCGCCGTATGCAGGCCAGTCAAGAGAAAAGACTACAACGGAAAGATTCGGGCTCTAATGCCTCTGAATTACAGGATAGTTCACTTGGGCCTGAACAGCTCGGAACTGTCATATCTCGTTTTGGTCAACATGCCGATATAGAAACTGAATCCGGTCAAGTTGTACGTTGTAATATGCGTCGAAACATTCAAAGTTTAGTCACTGGCGACAAAGTTGTTGTAAGACTATCCCAAGAGACAGAAACGGGGATAGCTGGTGTCGTAGAAGCAGTTCACCCACGCCACTCCTCGCTTTCTCGTCCCGATATGTATGATGGCATTAAGATCATTGCCGCCAATATCGATCAAATATTGATAGTTTCCTCTGTTGTACCAACCTTCTCGACTCAGATTATCGATCGCTACCTTGTTGCAGCTGAAGATACTGGCATCTCCCCCATTATTATCCTCAATAAGATCGATCTCCTTACTGATGAGGAACGACCTGAAGTTGAAGCGGCTCTGGAGCGTTATAAAAGTATTGGCTACTCCGTCTATCAGGTCAGCAGTAAGTCTGGACTAGGCGTGGATGGGATTAAAGAGCTGCTAGATGAAAAGGTCAGCGTGTTTGTTGGCCAGTCCGGTGTTGGAAAGTCTTCATTAATCAACGCCATGATGCCGGATGCGGAGTTACAAATTGGTGATATCTCTGAAAACTCAGGTTTAGGCCAACACACAACGACGACGGCAAAGTTACTTCATTTTGCCAGCGGTGGTGACCTTGTAGACTCTCCGGGTGTTCGCGAATTTGCTTTATGGCACCTTCCCGCTGAGCGAGTCGGATGGTGCTTCATTGAATTTCGAGATTACCTCGGCACCTGTAAATTCAGAGACTGTAAACACAAGAACGATCCCGGATGTGCGATAACAGCAGCATTTCATGATGGTAAAATTGCCGAAGATAGATATAACAACTATCACAAAATCATCGCTAGCTTAGATGAACAGCGCCATGCTCGACACTTCAGAGCCAGTACTGACGAATAAGAGTGCAACTCATTTAAATTTAAGGGAAGTAAAACGTGGATAAGATTAAAATTGCACTGCAATACATGATGCCAAAACACTTAATCTCTCGTCTCGTCGGTAAACTGGCGGCAGCAGAACTTGGTAGCATCACCACGGCTGCGATTAAATGGTTTATTAAGCAATATAAAATCGACATGAGTGAAGCGGCACACAGTGAGCCTGAAGCTTATACGACTTTTAATAATTTTTTCACCCGAGCCCTTAAACCAGGTATGCGCCCTCTGTTTGCAGATAAAGACTACATTGTTCATCCCGTAGACGGTGCTGTGAGCCAGTGTGGTCCAATCAAAGATGGCCAAATTTTTCAAGCGAAAGGACATGAATATTCATCACTTGCACTGTTAGGTAATCAAGCTGATGATGCGAAGCGCTTCGAAGATGGTGATTTTGCAACTATTTATCTGGCGCCAAAAGATTACCATCGAATTCATATGCCGATTAAGGGTACCCTGTCAAAAATGACCTATGTACCTGGTGACCTGTTTTCAGTCAATCCACTGACAGCTGAAAATGTGCCCGGTTTATTTGCCAGAAATGAGCGAGTCGTCGCGCTGTTCGAAACTGAAATAGGCCCTATGGCCATGGTGCTTGTCGGCGCCACTATTGTGGCAAGTATTGAAACCGTATGGGCTGGTACAGTGACGCCACCTACAGGCAAAAAGGTCTTTACCTGGGATTACCCAACAGAAGGACCCGACGCGCTAACTCTCGATAAAGGTGCTGAGATGGGACGCTTCAAGCTTGGAAGCACTGTAGTGATGCTATTTGCCAAAGATGCACTGGATGAATTCGCCGATGATGTCGTGCCTAAAGCTGTGACTCGAATGGGGCAGCCATTTGCAAAAATAGAGGACTAATGAACCAGGTTTCACAACTAAAACAATCAGGTTTACTGGAACTACACCTTGCTGTGCTGCTATTCGGTGGCACAGCCCTCTTCTCTAAACTCATCCCCCTGAGTGCATTAGATATCACCCTTTTAAGGTGTTTTGTCGCAGCCTTGGTACTCGCACTCATTGTGAAGGCAAGTAAACACCGACTGTTATTAAATTCCGGTCGAGACTATTTCATAGCGCTTGGCTTAGGCATAGTTGTTAGCCTGCATTGGGTTACCTACTTTGCCTCAATGCAACTCTCATCCATCGCCATCGGCATGATAGCTTTCTTTACCTATCCGGTGATGACCGTTTTAATCGAGCCGATAATTACCGGTAACAAAATTCAAAGAGTCGATGTTGTCAGCGGTATCACTGTACTCATCGGTGTTATTTTGCTCATACCCGAAGCGAACCTGGGTAATGATGTGACGTTAGGTATTGCTGTGGGTGTTTTATCTGCCGTATTTTTTACTGCGCGCAACTTACTCCATAAGCGATATTTCTCGGCTTATTCTGGCCCCCAGGCGATGTTTTACCAAACGGCAGTCGCCACTGTTTTCCTGGCTCCCTGGCATACCGTAGAGGTCAGCACTATAGAACAGAATGTTTGGGGGTTAATACTGCTGTTAGGCGTAGTTTTCACTGCTGCTCCCCATGCACTATTTACGTCTGCATTAAGACAATTAAGTGCGAAAACAGTCAGTTTAGTGTCTTGTCTCCAACCATTCTATGGCGCAGTACTAGCCTTGTTATTTCTTGGCGAAAATCTGGAAATTAAAACAATTTTAGGAGGGTTACTCGTCGTCACTACCGCAATTTTCGAGACCCGACGGAGCCGCCGTTCATACAAAAAATCAAATTGATAAAAAAGACCTGTCCTGCGATACCATTATCTGAATATATTGGTAAAATACCCGTGTTTCTTCTCTCAGCCAGCATCAAACTATGCGACTCATTTTACTGCTCTTAGTATTCACGTTAATCCCCTTTGCGAATGCCAGCTCACCTCTTGGGCTTGAAAAACGTCTGGGGATAAATCAAACCACAGTAATAAGCCTCTCCGTTGAAGAGAAACTGGCGCATTTAACCCGTGCAACCGAAGAGCAGGCGTTACTTGAGCAGAATTATCAAGCATCGATTGACAATTATCAGACTCATAAGCTCAATATCAAACATCAACTGACGGAAACTCGGTCCCCTCTATCTTGGTCTAAAAGTCAGGGATTAACGCAGCAAGCCTCCCTCGCATATTTGAGACTCTCAGAGTTAAAAGAGATAGAAGCAGATCTCAATGGGAAAATAACGGACTTAATAAAGCTGCATAACCAGCTGCCAAATAATATAAATTCGGCCCAACAAACACTCTCACAAAACAAAAAACATAAAATTAGTCAGCCACCTATCGGGGATGAACTAGTACTTCAAGCACAGCGTCAGCTCTATGTTCAAACCTTATCGACACTTGAAGCTGAACTCGCCAGCAGTCAAAAACGCATAGACCTCAACCAGAAACAGATGTTACTGGTTAGAAAACAGCTATCTCAACAAGAAAACCTGATTGAAGCGCTCAACAGCGCAGTGGCCCTGCAACGCCAAAAGAGAACCGATGCTACAATCGCTCAAAGTCTGATTGAAACTTCGACGGAAAAAGATCCTCTCACCCAAGAGCTAAGCTCAATAAATCAAAACTACGCCTCAGAATTAAAAAGTCTGACAAACGAAACCAACTTGGCGGTAAAACTGCAAGAGGAAGCGGAAAATCGATATCAACAGCAAGCCAAGCAACTGGCAAATATTCAGCAACAGATTGGATGGATTAAACTAAACTCGGCTTTTGGCGAACGTTTTCTGCAGATACTGCAAACATTACCTAACCCGCCTAATCAAGACGAACTACAAAATAAAATTGCCAATGCAAGAATGGCGAGATACCAGCTCGAACAAGATCAAACCCTCAACGGACAGCAGCTACTCGCTCAAGATTCATTCACCAGCATACAAAATAAATTGATCGACTCTCAGCATGTATTAATCACTCAGCTTTTACAGAGCTATGATCTTTACTTGAGTGAACTGGGCGACTTAAGGGTTATTTATGAGCAGTTGAGCCAACAGCATTTAACCTTAAAAAACACCCTGAACGAACATCTCTTTTGGGTCCCAAATGCAAACTCGATCGGACAATTATGGTTCACTGAATTTTACCAGAGCACGCAATGGCTGGTTCATCAAGCCCCCTCTATCGATCTATCAAACTCCTTCACAGAACGAAGCGGTTTCTGGTCTTGGTGGATTATACTTTTTGTTCTCAGCCTCGTGGCACAAGATATTCTTACCCCTAAATTTAAAGCCGCTATGGCCCAAGATGTGACGTTCGTGGGGAATGTAACCCAAGATCAATTTGCCTATACTTACAGAGCCCTTATCAATTCGCTGGCATACAGCATCATTAAGCCACTGCCCGTCATCACCGCGGGTTTAATCATGTACTACTCCGGCCAAAATATGGTTTCAGCCATAGGTATGGGCATATTAGCCATTGGGCTACTCTATCTTCTCTATCGCTTTACTTACCTACTGGCACTCGATCGCGGCCTGTTGATCAGCCACTTTAAAGGTGAAAAAGCGATCATTCGCGAGGGCCAGCTTAGATTCAAAACATTCACACTAATGGCCATACCCTTCTTCGGCATTATGGGGTTTACTGAATTTCTCGATAACTCTGTGCTACGAAACAGCATAGGAAGAGGTGCATTTATTATCTTCTGCATCATGTTGTTTTGGTTCTATAAAGATATTCTGGCACTGTCTAAGAAGGAGCATCATTACCACCAAGATGGTAAGAATAAGAAGCTTATCCAACGTATTTTATGGACCATTCTTCTACTCGTTCCCCCCTTGTGTGCGGTGCTTGCATTCCGAGGTTACTACTACACCGCCTTTCAGGTGCTATTACAGTTGCAGTTATCCTTATTACTCTCGTTAGGATTTATGCTGCTCTATCAGTTGATAAAGCGCTGGATGCTAATTGAGCGACGTAGAATAGCCTTCGATCGGGCCAAAGCCCGAAGAGCCGAGATCCTCTCGCAACGTGAACGAGGTGAAGACCCTCAAAACACCAATGACTCTCTCGATACTTATGAAGAGCCAGTGGTCGACTTAGAGACCATTTCAAGCCAATCTTTAGGGTTAGTGCGCTCATTATTGCTGTTAGCCTTTCTCGTCAGTTTAATCGGTCTTTGGACCCAGACACACACCGCTCTGTTCTCTTTGCTTGACGGAATCACTCTCTGGACCAGTAACTCAATGATAAATGGCATTGAGCAGCAGCTACCTATCACGTTAAAGTCGTTACTGTTAGGGCTTATCATTGTCGGTTTCTCGCTGATGATCGCCACCAACTTACCCGGCCTGCTTGAGCTGATGATCTTGCAACGGCTCGATTTATCTCAAGGCACGGGGTTTGCGATCACAACCGTCAGTCGTTATCTGGTGGTTTTCTTCGGCCTTCTCAGTAGTTTCTCAACTCTCGGAATGGAGTGGTCTAAACTACAGTGGCTGGTCGCAGCATTATCGGTAGGTTTAGGTTTCGGTCTTCAAGAGATCTTCGCTAACTTTATTTCGGGCTTGATCATTCTTTTTGAAAAACCGGTTCGTATCGGCGATACCGTCACCATCAGAGATCTCACCGGCACAGTGAGTAAAATTCAAATTCGAGCCACTACCATTATCGACTGGGATAGAAAAGAGATTATCGTTCCCAACAAGGCATTTATTACCGAGCAGCTAATCAACTGGTCGCTATCAGATCCTATCACCCGTGTCATTGTGTACGTTTCTGTTGCAAGAGATTCAGATCCAGCTCGCGTCGAGGCCGCATTATATCAAGCGGTAAAGGAGTGTGATGATGCCTTGGATACACCGGAGCCTGAGGTCTGGTTTGCCGGTTTTGGCAAACACACCCAGGATTTTGAAGTAAGAGCATATGCAAAGGATATGAATTCACGCTGGCCATTGCGTCATAAACTGCATAAACGGATCAGTAAAAAATTAAATGAAAACAATCTCGAACTGGCATATCCACAGTTGGAAATTCATATTAAAAATAGCCAAAATAAAGATGCTCAAGGAATTATCAGAACCTAATGATTATTTTTGCACATCGTGGAGCTAGCGGTTACGCCCCGGAAAATACCCTCGCAGCAATGAAAAAAGCTATCGAGCTTGGGGCCAGAGCGATAGAGATTGATATTCATAGCGTGGAGGGCGAACTCTATGTCTATCACGATAGAAGACTCGATCATAAAAGTAATGGAACCGGGCTCATCAGTGAGGTAAGTAGAGAATACCTGAAAACACTCTCTGTTGATGGTGAACCTATCCCGACGCTCTGGGAGGTAATGACCTACCTGAGCAAGCACAACTGTATCGTTAATATCGAATTAAAAGGGATGACATGTCTGGCCTCCTTTAAAGTCCTCTACCCAAAACTCATTGAAGAGCTCGATTTCCAAACCGAACAATTACTGATCTCCTCTTTTCACCATGGATTTCTACAGGAGCTTCACCAAGCTTATCCGCACGCCTATATCGCACCAGTGCTAGAGGGGATTCCTCTCAACACCATCGACATAGCAACAAAACTCAATGCCTATTCTATTCATTTCAGCCTGAATTTTATTACCCCCGAGTTAGTCATCGAAGCTCACTCTAAAGGATTAAAAGTGTTTGTCTATACCGTCGATCACCCCGATGATATTCATCTGCTAAATATGATGGGGGTAGATGGAATATTCACTAATTACCCTGATAAAGCGGCGCAAACTCTGACACAGACTTAGATAACCACATTTTCTCAGTCTAATATGGAAAAACTCAGTACGTCTTATAGATGAGGACATGTTGGTATATAGCTGATATCGATGTCTTTTAACGAAAATATTCACACAATCAGCACATTCCAACCTAAACTAATGTCATTGAGTCTCACTAAACTTGCCGATTACCTTGTGCCCACGCGCCAATAACAAAAAAGATAAAGAGAACCACAAACAGTAACCAGTGAGCAGGCAAGCTGGCCATATTTCGGGCAAGAATAGGGCTAACTGAAATAATCAATAAACCATAGCCAAAAGCATTGACCAATACAAAAGCTATCGTTCTGAGTACGAATGAACGAGCTGCCAATTTACGCCTTAAGAAGCGATTGATATCAGCCCCAGACACAACAAGAGTACAGGCAACGATTGCTGTTGATATCTCATTAAGCCATGGATGTAGCCAAGTTCCAACCTGATGAAATATTGAAATAATTTGTTCCATTTGACGGTCCATAAAAAATAGGCGACGTTAGAATAAAGGGAGTACGTATGAGACACAAGTTACTATTACTGACCCATGAAAATGATCGCTATCGGGACTTGCTAAACTCCTGCCACCTTCCCGAACTCACCCTACTCGATGATGATCCGCAAAACATAATGGAAGCCGATATCTGGCTTGCCCAACCAACGCTTGCTGCTCCCATTCTGTCTCATGGTAGAAAGCTGACCTGGATGCAATCGACAATAGCCGGAGTCGATGCTTTAGTTAAGCCGCGTCAAAGAAAGGATTATACACTCACAAATGTGAGTGGCATCTTTGGCCCATTAATGAGTGAATACCTCTTTGGCTACTTACTGGCTTACCAGCGAGAGCATCAGAAATATAAATCCCAGCAGGTAGAAAAGATCTGGCTGCCGGGAAGTTTCAAGACACTTCAGGGCCAGCATCTGCTTTTACTCGGCACGGGAAATATAGCTAAGCACCTAGCACAAACTGCCAAGCATTTTGGTATGCGGGTAACCGGCATCAACCGTGGCGCCAAACCAACCAAAGGCTTTGATAAAGTAGACACCTTGGCACACCTGCCCAAGTATCTTGCACAGGCAGACGCTATCGCCAGTGTCTTACCCAGCACGCCAGAAACCAGAGGCGTATTATGTGGCGAAATACTTTCTCTGATGAAGCCTGAAGCCATTTTATTTAACCTGGGGCGTGGAGATATTCTGGATCTTGATGCGCTTTATCAGCAGCTAGCTAAAAACAGTCAGCAAAATGCCGTTTTAGACGTATTTAATCAAGAGCCACTCCCTCAGGAACACCCTATCTGGTCGCTACCAAATGTCATCATTACCCCCCATATTGCAGCGCCCAGTTTTCCCGAACAGGTCGTGGAGATTTTTATCGACAACTACCACAAGTTACTTCAAGGTGAGCAGTTATCTCATCAGATCAATTTTCAACGAGGTTATTGAGCGGCATTCTACTCACAACTCCAACGTCAAAGTTGAGTTCAGTAACCCTTTCGGCTTAATAGCTCGCCTCCTTAGCCATAAAAGCTAACCTGATCTCATTTTCTTCTCAGAATTGACTTCAAGCACATTTTTTAATAACGCACACCAAGATTTTTAGCAGTAAATTATAACCACCGGTTATTAGCATTGAGAATCATTTTCATTTATAATTCTATTATTGAATTTGGGGGGCTTATTAATGTACGTTTGTCTTTGTCATGCAGTAACTGATACACAGATCAAAGAGGCCGTTAGTCGGGGG
>SDWK01000819.1 GCA_004195335.1 Shewanella sp. | reverse complement strand
AGATGTGTATAAGAGACAGGTTCAGAAGTGAGTAAACACTGAAGTAACGGCATAACTTCTAGGTTGCTATTGGATATCGATGCTATCAATAATGCCAAGACAGTCCCACCCTAGAAACAGAGGGAATTCTTGCAAAGGTAACGATTCAGGTACTTGAAAATGAGAAGGTAGAAAGGAGTATTTGAAGGTTTACCATACGCCAGATACAAAAAAACCCTGCGTTAGCAAGGTTTTAAAGTTTGGTACCGGAGGACGGACTTGAACCGTCACGCTCGAAAGCAACGGATTTTGAATCCGTCGTGTCTACCAATTCCACCACACCGGCTTAATCAAATAGACTAACTGAAGCTAAGACCTCAGTAAGTGGTGGGGATTATACCTTTGCCGATTGTAATGGCAAGCGTTTTAAAAGAGGAATAGTGCTAAGCGGACAAATTTTACTCTTTCCCCTCATAGCTAACCAAATATCATAATTTTAGCGATGTAATTTTATCTTTTTCGAGATGGAATGTTACAGATAAAAGCCCGATATCAAAGCATTGATAGCACAGATATCTCACGAACAAGGTTCAACTTGTTCATATTTATGCCAACTTTATTGATCGAGATCAGCTTGTTGACAGCAAAACAAGACTAATTTAGGGAGAGTAATGAATACTGGTATTGTGAAAAAGGATTTCGCTCATGGCTTTCTGGTTAGATTTAATGTTTGGTAATCCGATAGGCTTACTATCGATGATAGTCATTTTCACCACTATAGGCATCATGTCCTATCTCATTTGGTTGTTTATTCACAAGTCTAAACCTGAATAAACACAAAGTTTCGATGAAACAGCAAAAATTATTGCTGTTTCTAATGCAATGGGGGCAATGAAGCCCCCATCTTTTTATCTCTATCTTTCCTCACTCATGGCTAGACCACAGCACATCATTCGCAACATCAAGCCGCATGCTTTCTGGTACCAACCAAATTGTGAGCAAAAGTGGGTCTCGCCTTTATTAGGTTTTGCATCTCTGTTTGACTAGGCTCCCCCGCTGGCAACCTTAATACTTGCCGGTTAAGGTAGACTCTAGCCCTCATGGAGATCTTATAATCTGCCGTAGGCCCCTGAATAGCATAATGCTTCTGGTTCCCAAGGTGTTCAATAATATTAGTTGAAAGTAAGCTATTCACTGCGGGTTCATTTTGCGGCAATGTCAGAACGGTTTCACCTTGGAGAAAAAACTCTCTCAGAAGAGCCCGCTCTGTTGGATCTAATAGCTTTACTTTCTCCTCGATGATCTCTGTGGTACGTTTGTTCTTTAAATAACCAATAGCTTCATCCAGAAAATAATTAAGCACTTGGGTCATCAGGTAAGCGACACCGATAATTAAGCCTAAACCGATGAAATGAGCATTCGCTGTCACGGTCTCATCCAGATTCAGTGCCGATAGCAATGTTTTAGGTATAAATAGCAGCGCACCGCTCACAATTGCTAACCAGAGCATCGAGCTGAAAATAAACTGTTTAGGGGTCGATGGCTTATTGAATTGAAATTTTAGTTTCTGCATATGAAGACCTAGTGTCAAAAAACTGTACTTACTATGAAACAAAGCAAAAATAATGCCATAAATAAATGAATACCTTATATTGTAGATATTTCGGCTTTTATCTTTGTTTTTAACGCACTAACTGGATCAATAACGCTAGAAGCGGTCTATGCTTATAGCTACCAAAGGCCGCACTATTTATGGGTAGCTGAAACCATAATTGGGCAAATTTACTTACTTCGAGGCGCAGAAAAGGGTTCATGCAGACATTTACAGGCCGGTTAATTAAAAGCCCCATAGGTCGAAAGCTGACGTTGTCGATAGTCTTGTTTAGCTCCATCATTACTCTACTGACAACAGGCTTTCAACTCATCAATGACTATAAAGGTGATGTTGATAGAATATCGCAGCAATTTACGAGTATCGAAAAAGTTAATTTAGATGTGCTGGCTGCCAGTATCTGGGTTATCGATGAAAGATTAATCAACACCCAACTCAATGGCCTGATTCAATTGCCCGATATCTCCTACATCTCGATCAATGATGATAGTGGTCAGGTATGGATTGCCGGAACTCCAACACCTGAAAATACGATTGAAAAGTCTTTTAATCTATTTTACAACACGGGTAGCGAAAGTATCCCCGTGGGCACGCTATTGGTTCAAGCCGATCTGACAGCCGTATACGAAAAATTACTCGATCGGGCCATTATTATCTTACTTTCAAATGCGATAAAAACCTTTATTGTTGCCGGTTTTATTCTATTTCTCGTCTGGTACATGGTGACTCGACATCTACACAGTTTAAGTCAATATTGCCAACAGATAGATCTGGACTCCCCTGCAGTCCCCCTTACTTTTGATGAAAATAACAAGAAAGAAGATGAATTCCAGCAAGTATCGCTCGCGATTAATAGCATGCAAAACCAAATTCGTAGTTCCTTCTCCGACCTGAAAAAATCTAAACAGGAACTTCAAGATTCTCTGGCAGACAGAGAACGTTTACTCGAGTTAGAAACCAGCTATAAAGATGAGTTATCGAGACAAGTTAAAGAACGCACCCAAGAATTGGAGCAATCTCTACTCGTACTTAAGCGTGCCCAAGAAGTGCTTGTTGAACAAGAAAAGATGGCCGCATTAGGTGGTCTGGTATCCGGCGTTGCACATGAAATAAACACACCCATCGGGATATGTT
>SDWK01000417.1 GCA_004195335.1 Shewanella sp. | reverse complement strand
CTTATAAACTGGAGATTCCTGCAAATATAAGCGGAACCCTAATGTTGTGAATAAGTTAAACCTTTTTAATTTTACTTCAAATTGGTTGGGAACTATGTCCAAGGTAAGCAATAAAACAAAAATCGCTACAGCGCTCGTGGGCGCACTAGCCTTAGCCGGCAGTAACTTAGTGGTTGCAGATCCCCTTTCTGACGTTCAGAAGGCTGACAGCAAAATTCACGCTGAAGCAGCAAAATCTCAAAAGAAAGTAGATAAATACTTTGACCAAGCTCAGGACATGATGTTCGAGTATGGTTCAGTTGCAGATGAGCGTGAATCACTAAAATCTTATAACGATTACGTAGCGGGTCTGGTTGCAGACCAAGAAGCTACAATGAAATTGATTCAAGGTGACATCAATGGCGTTGACACTCTTCGTCAAGGCGTTGTTCCACTAATGTTTAAAATGGTTGATGCACTTGAGCAGTTTGTTGCTCTTGATCTTCCTTTCAACACTGAAACTCGTGTTGAGCGTGTAAATAATCTTAAATCTCTTCTTAACAGCGCTGAAGTGACGCTAGCTGAAAAGTACCGTCTTATTCTTGATGCCTATAGCATCGAACGTGAATACGGCGGATTTATCGCAGTTAAAACTGGCAAGTTAGCGCTAGATGGTAAAGAAGTTTTAGTTGATTTCTTCAACTTAGGCCGTGTTGCCCTTTATGCTCAGAGCTTAGACGGTAGATTAGCTTGGATGTATAACGATGAAACTAAAGGTTGGGATCAACTAGAAGATAGCTATCTTCGTGAAATCACCAAAGGTATTCGTATCGCACGTAAACAGGGTGCACCGGATCTATTCTCGTTACCAATTCCTGCTGCGGAGGCTGCACAATAATGAAGAAGTTAATTACTACAGCAATCGTTGCTGCAACCCTGGCGTTATCTTCAGGTATTGCTAGCGCAGCTGACGCACCTAAGTCTATTGACCAGCTTCTTAAGCAGGTTCAAACAGACCGCGCAAATGCCTCTAAAACTAATAAGAAGCGTGAGCATGAGTTTAAGAATGAGCGTGGCGATAAGGCGGCAATTCTTAAGCGTGAAAAAAATGCCCTCGCTGCCGAAAGACAACGTGGTAAAGATCTTAACCAGGCATTTTTGGATAACGAGCGTAAAATCGGTCAGTTAGAAGAAGATCTTAAAACCGCTCAAGGTGACTTGGGTGAAATGTTTGGTGTTGTTAAAGGTGATGCGGGAGACTTCGCTGGTAAGCTCGCGGGTTCAAACATCTCTGCACAGTATCCTGGCCGTGATGTTTTCATCGCAGAACTTGGTGCCCGTAAGCAGTTACCAAAAATTGATGAACTTGAGCGTTTTTGGGAAGATCAGCTGTTCGAAATGGCTGAATCTGGCAAAGTGGTTAAGTTTGACGGCGCGGTTACCAATATCGATGGCAGTGTTCGTAACACAACAATCACTCGTGTTGGACCATTCAACCTTTTAGCCGATGGTAAATATGTTGTTTATAACGCTGACTTAAGTTTAATTCAGGAGCTTTCACAGCAGCCTGATGGCTATCAGGTTAAGACTGTAGCATCATTTGAAGATACAACTTCTGGCGCTGCTAGACTTTATATTGACCCAGTTAAAGGTGTGCTACTGAACATCTTTACTCAGAAGGCGACTATCGAGGAGCGTATCGAAGCGGGTGGAACCATTGGTTACATCATTATCGCGCTACTTATTCTCGGTGCTCTAATCTCAATCGAACGTCTAGTCACGCTTGGTGTTGTTGGTGCAAAGGTTAATGCCCAACGTAAGAATCTTGACAATCCTGGTAACAATGCATTAGGTCGCGTACTTAAGGCTTACCAAGACAACAAAGATGTTGACGTTGAAACTCTTGAGCTGAAACTTGATGAAGCTATTTTGAAAGAAACACCAGCGCTTGAAACTCGTATCTCTATCATTAAGGTTCTTGCTGCAATTGCACCTATGATGGGTCTGCTAGGTACCGTAACCGGTATGATTGCAACCTTCCAGAGCATTCAGTTGTTCGGTACTGGTGATCCTAAGCTAATGGCCGGTGGTATCTCTATGGCGCTTATGACTACGGTTCAAGGTCTGGTTGCTGCACTTCCGCTTATGCTTATGCACGCAATTGTTATTGCTCGTAGTAAGTCAATCGTACAAGTTCTAGAAGAGCAAAGTGCGGGAATTGTTGCTTCACACGCTGAGAAGAGGAAAGCCTAATGTTATTCCTGATGGATATCTGGGATTCCGTCAGGGGCTTCATGGCCGCCGGAGGCGACGTCCTCTGGCTAGTGGCAGGTGTATTGTTTGTCATGTGGGTATTGATGCTTGAGCGCTACTGGTATCTTAATTGGGTATCACCAAAAGAGCACAAAGCAATCATTAGCGCATGGGAAGCGAGAGAGGATTCAACCTCTTGGTATGCACACCGCATCCGTGAAGCTTGGGTATCCCAAGCGAAGCAAGATTTAACGGCACGTATGCTGCTTATCAAAACCTTAGTTGCTATCTGTCCTATGATAGGTCTGCTAGGAACCGTAACCGGTATGATATCAGTGTTCGATGTGATGGCAGTTCATGGCACGAGTAATGCTCGTATGATGGCAGCTGGTATTTCAATGGCGACCATGCCGACAATGGCGGGAATGGTTGCTGCGTTATCGGGAGTATTCTTCAGTACTCGTCTGGACGCTAAGATGAAAATCAGTTTAGCTAAGCTAAAAGACAGCCTGCCGCACCACTAGAGAGAGATTGAACATGGCACGTAGAAAGCATTCAAGCGTAGACGAGGAAGCCGAAATTGATATGACACCGATGCTCGACATCGTGTTTATCATGCTTATCTTCTTCATTGTAACGACATCGTTTGTTAAACCTTCTGGTCTTGACTACAACAAGCCTGAAGCGTCGCAAGCAACGAAGAAGCCTTCAGCAAACATCTTTATCGGTGTTAGCAAGACTGGCGTCATCATGATGGAAAATCGTCAGGTTGATATCGAACGTGTAACTGCAAACGTTGAACGTATGCTTGCAGAAGCACCAGAAGCGGCTGTACTTATCCAAGCTGACCAAGATGCTAGACATGGTTTAGTGGTTAAAGTATTGGATAACGTAAAAGCGGCGGGTATTGATAAGATTTCTGTATCGGCGGGGAATGAATAATATGCTAAGAGGAATAGTATCACTGATATTGGGTGCTGCTGTGACTTTTGCTTTGTTTGTTTTCATGGCGTTTTTGGTAGGTGGCGGTCCAACCCGTCACGATGCCTCGACAGAATCTCCTGTCATTGAAATTACCATGAACAAAGATGATGCATCAGCACAGAAAAAACCAAGGGTTAAGCCGAAGCCGCCTACGCCGCCAGAGCAACCACCCAAGCCGGATGTGACTCCGCCAGACAATTCATCTGACATTGATACAAATATGTCATTTAACATGGGTGGTGTAGCAGCTGGTGGAGCTAATACAGGCTTTAAACTGGGTAACATGATGACACGTGATGGTGATGCTACACCTATCGTTCGAATTGAGCCTCAGTATCCGATCGCTGCAGCACGTGACGGTAAAGAGGGTTGGGTTCAACTTAGCTTTACTATCAATCAGCTCGGTGGTGTAGAAGATGTCAAGATCATTAAGGCTGAACCGAAGCGTTTGTTTAACAAAGAAGCAAAGCGTGCACTTAAAAAGTGGAAGTACAAGCCTAAGATTGTAGATGGTAAAGCATTAAAGCAACCAGGTATGAAGGTACAACTCGATTTCACCTTAGATAAAGGAGGCAAATAACGATGCGTAAACTTAGTTTTAAATCGACTAGTATAGCAGCAGCTTTATTGCTTTCTTTGGGTGGAAGTTTAGCGCTGGTACCAGCTGTTAATGCCGCTGAAAAATGTGAAATCGACACGCGTAAGTCCAAAGCTGTTGGTCAATCTGCAGCGAAGAAAGTACAAAAGTCTTTCAAGGCTTATACCGAAAATAATATCGATGAAGCGATTGCGATATTACTTGAAGCAGATCCTAATCATGATTTTGATAAAGCGTATATTGCCCGTATGTTGGGTAACTTTTATGCTGAAAAGTCTCAGATGGGCACGGCGATCAAGTATCTTAAAACTGCCGTCGATTTCGATCTTTTGGGTGGTACAGACCACGCTGCGACCTTGCGTCTCTATGCCGATCTCTTATTGCAAGAGAAGAAGTTCAAAGAAGCAATTCCGTACTACTTCAGATGGATGGAGTTCACTTGTAAGCAAGACGCTCAGATCTATCGTCGTATTGGTATCGCATACTCTGAACAGAAGAACTGGAACAAAGTGCTTGAGGTTGCGGATAAAGGCTTATCCATCAGTGACAAACCCGATAAAGGTTTGTACCAGATGAAGCTAACGGCATACTTCAATCAAAAGAAGTATCCTGAAGCGGTTAAAGTGTTAGAGACCATGGTGCCACTTTTCCAGGACGACAAGCGTCTATGGGTCCAGTTAGCTCAGTTTTATCTGATGACTGAAAAGTACACCGAGTCGCTGGCGACTTATGACCTAGCGTATAAGAATGGATTTTTAGAATCAGCGGGTAACATCACTCGTCTGACTCAACTGCTTGCACAAAATGGTTCACCATACCGTGCTGCAAAAATCTATGAAAAGCATATGAAATCCGGAATGATAAAAGAGGAAGAGAAGACTCTTGCGATTTTAGCCGGTTTCTATCACAACGCTAAAGAGCTGAAAGAAGCTGCGTCCTATTACGGCAAAGCCGCTGAAGCTGGTAATAATGGTAAATACTACCTGCGTCAGGGTCGTATCTTAAGTCTTGATGGTAAGTCTAAGGCTGCTATTCCGGTTCTTAAGAAGGCGCTCGATGCTGGCGTTGACCATCCTGGTGAAGCTCAGTTTGAATTAGCTCTGGCTTATCTCAATATCAAGCAATACAAGTCAGCCTATAAGCGCTGCAAGTTAGCTGCTAAAGATGATAAGACCGCGCGTTCAGCGAAGGGATATATCTCTTATATCAAAGAGAAGGCACGAATTCACAATGTAACCTTGTAAATTCGTGATTAAAAAGGCCCCGAAAGGGGCCTTTTTTGTATGCGTAAGTTAAGTCTTTTAATGGGGATAGCTTATTGCAAGTGCCTTAGTTCAATGTTTCTATTTCTTTCGCGCCCCAGTTCATGACTCAGATTTTCCACATCTTTAAATAAGATCTCAATGTTGAGATCTTGTTCTGGGGTACATATGCAACCCGCTAGTTCATAATCCACATGGCTGGTATGTTGTTTACCATATTCAAGATTGAACTGCTTAATCTTGTCCTCAATACGGCCCAAAACAATTTGTGTGCCGGGTTCATCGATGTTGAATAAACCTAATGCAAAACTGTTATTGTTGAACCGAGCCACTAGATCTGTTGTTCTCAGTATGGCTTCTTGAACTTGCTTCATAAAAAATTCGAGCAGATGAGGTTGCTTAACTGTTTCATGTATGTGCGGGCAAAGATACAATAACGCCAAACTTTGGTGATCTCTTATATGGCGATGCCACTCACGATTGAACACCTCCATAAAGTAGGTTTGGTTATAGACGCCAGTCTCAGGATCTCTGAATCCTGAGTTACGAAATGAATAGATCATTGGTAACTCCTTTCCCATTAGTACACATTTTTAGGGGGGCTAATCACACGATCAAGTTATATCAATTGCTATAAGTATAGAAAATAACAAGCATTTGCACAGAATAATAAAGAGAGGGATTTAATGAAAAGAGCTTTACTTGCCGTATCAATCGGATTGGTACTAGGCCTAACAGCTTGTTCAGATAGTGAAAAAGCAACTGGGGTAGCCGTTAATTCACAAGCCGAAATAGCACAAAATAACCCAGTTAAAGCCAGTCAAGCCATTAAGAATGAAGCTGTCGAACAGGCTTATTTAGCCCTAGTGGATAACTTCTTTAAAGACTACCTGAAGCTTGAGCCTATCTATGCAACGTTTGTTGGTGTCAATGATTACAATGATCAATTCGGCGGTGATCTTACCGATGATTATCTCAAGGCCCGCCACGAGCTTAATACCAGTTACTTGAAACGTGTCGAACAGATTGACAGAAGCCAGCTTTCCCTCGATTTACAGTTAAGCTACGACATGTTTAATTATGATCGAAATGTTGCCCTAGTCGATGAGACATTCCCCTCTCGATTTATGCCGATGAATCAGTTCTACAGTACTGTGATAAGCATGGTGCAACTCGGCAGTGGTGAAAGTGCTCAGCCTTTCAATACGGTTGAAGATTATGATAACTGGGCTTCACGTCTCTCTGGTTTTATCAACTGGACTAAGCTAGCACAAGCGCGCATGGATGAGGGGATAAGAAGTAAAGTTGTTTTGCCTCGTATCCTAGTTGAGCGCATTATTCCTCAGCTCGAAGCACAGTTGGTAAACCAAGCCAGTGAGAGTTTGTTTTACACTCCGGTGAACAACTTCCCAGAAAGCTTTACCCAAGAGCAAAAAGAGGCGATCACAGCAAAGTACATCCAACTGATTAATAATGAGCTGCTTCCGGCATTAACTTCATTGAAAGAATACTTTGCAACCACTTACCTGCCGGTTGCACGAGCCAGCGACGGATGGTGGGGGCTGCCAAATGGTAAAGTTTGGTATCAGCACCTAGCTAATTCTCATACGACGACCACTATGTCAGTCGATGAGATCCATCAAATTGGTTTAAGTGAAGTTGCCCGTATTCTGTCTGAAATGGACAAGGTTCGTCAGCAGGTGAAGTTTGAAGGCGATTTAACGGCATTTTTTGCTTCTTTGTCATCTGAACCAAAGTATTTCTTCAGTGAACGTCAGGGCTTGATAGATGGCTATATGACGCTTAAAGATAAAATCAATGCTGAATTGCCTAAATACTTTGATGTTATGCCTAAGGCGGATTATGTCGTTAAACCTGTAGAGAGCTTTAGGGAACAATCCGCAGCAGGGGCCTCATATGAGTCGCCAGCGGTCGATGGCTCTCGTCCGGGTGTGTTTTATATTAATACGTACAATCTAAAGGCACAGCCTAAATGGGGGATGACTACGCTTTCTCTGCATGAGGCTGCACCTGGACATCATTTCCAAATTGCCATCAAGCAAGAGCTTTCAGGTGTACCTGAGTTTCAACGATTCAGCGGTTATACCGCGTTCGAAGAGGGATGGGCGCTTTACGCTGAATACTTAGGTATTGAGATGGGCCTATTTGAAGATCCTTATCAATACTTTGGTAAGTTATCCGATGAGATGCTTCGCGCCATGCGTCTTGTTGTCGATACAGGGCTTCACGCTAAGGGCTGGACTCGTGAGCAAGCCATTCAGTACATGAAAGATAATTCGCCAATGGCTGAGTCGGATATCATTGCTGAGGTCGAAAGATATATGGCTATTCCTGGCCAAGCCTTGTCTTACAAAGTTGGACAGCTAAAGATCTTGTCTTTAAGAGCCGAAGCTGAGACAGCCTTGGGTGATAAGTTCAATTTAAAGTCGTTCCATGATCAAGTACTTACCTCAGGCTCTCTGCCTATGGAGGTGATGGAGATGAAGATCCATCATTGGATTGACACTCAGAAGTAATCGCATAATGTTGATTATTCGACACCATTTATATTAATGCTTTTTAAACCCAGCGAATGTTTTATACTAGCTGGGTTTATTTACTCCCGACGGGATTACTCTTTACAGGGGTGAATAGCCGATTCAGGTTGTGAAGCCAAACATGCTGCATGCTTGATTGGGATATGAACATTTTTTATTGTCGCTATCGATACCAAATATAGATCGATAGGCAAGTTTTTAAATTTAGGAGTTATAACATGGTACAAGCCACTGCAAGACATCTACTCGTGAGTACTGAAGTTCAGTGTGAAGAGCTTAAGCAACAGATTTTGGCTGGCGCCGATTTTGGTGATGTAGCTAAGGCTAACTCATCTTGCCCTTCAAGCGCTCAAGGTGGCGATCTGGGTTCTTTCGGACCGGGTATGATGGTTAAAGAGTTTGATGAAGTGGTATTTAGTGCACCGCTTAACGAAGTACAAGGTCCGGTTAAAACTCAATTTGGTTACCACCTGCTTGAAGTAACAAGCCGCGCTTAATAACCCAATAGAGATTGTTATGCTCGAGCTTTATACCGACAGATTAAAAGTTCGCTCCCTAGTCCGTGATGACTGGAGCGATTTTTTGTCGATTCACCAAGATCCTCTGATAAATCAATTTGTCAGACGGCCTGATGATATTGATACTCTGAAGGAAAAGTTCGAGCATAGATTGTCCCCTTGGTCCTATGGATCTGGGGACTGGTTAAGTTTAGTTATCGAAGAGCTTGAAACGGGTCGTTTTATCGGTTTTACCGGGCTCTATTGTAAAAATCTTGAATTTGGGCATGTCGAAGTGGGTTACATGTTAGCCACGGCTGGTCAAGGTAAGGGCTATGCCACCGAGAGTCTTAAAGCTGTCATAGACTTGGGATCTCTTAGTTTTAATGTTCATAAGTTTATCGCGCTTTGTGCCAAAGACAATATCGCTTCTACCAAGGTACTGGAACGAAATGGTTTTCAGTTAGAAGGGATACTCAGAGATAATTATAAAGTCGGTGAAACCTGGATTGATGACTGCAGTTATGGCTTACTCACTGAAGAAAGAACACGCTAAATACCTCGCTAACGCCACCAGTCAGATACCTGCTCCTCTTTAAGCATCTTGTCCCTCATTTTTATATTCATTATTCCTAAAAGCATTCTTGATCATTGCTATAGTTTGTTTACCTGTGAGTGTTATAATCTCGCAATAAATTTGATTAAAGGTAAATCGTGTGACAGCACAAGTTACGACTTTGGCATTATTGCCTGGTGAAGAGTTCATAGAGCTATATAAAATTTTAAAAGTCGAAGCTATGGTTGGCGGCGGCGGAGAAGCAAAATTCGTTATCAGTGAAGGTATGGTGACCGTAGACGGTGTTGTTGAAACTCGTAAACGTAAAAAGGTTCGTGCGGGTGAAGTGATTTCATTCAACGATGCTTCGGTTAAGATTGTAGCGGCAGAATAGAGCGGATGGAGTAAATGATGCAATTCCCAGATGATGATAATGGCAAAATGCTGGCAGCGATGGCTGATGCGGGCATCGATTTAACGAAACAACTCGATGTCGACTTCTTCCTTGTTTTCGACGATCAACGAGATGCTGAGTCTGCGACCGAAGAACTGGCGAAATCCGAGTTTGAAGGTGAGATGGAACTTCACTTAAATGATGAAGTTGGTAAGTGGGAACTAATCGTTTGTTTCAATATGGTTCCGGAATACCAGGCTATTGTCGAACAAGAGGTGAAGCTCAATGAGTTTGCCGCCGAATTTGGAGGCGCAACCGATGGTTGGGGCGTCATGCAACATCAAGAAGGCGATGATGAGTACGGCGATGATGAACATGAACATACCGCTGACTGTAAGCACTAATCGATCTGCTTCGCATTTTTATTAATGCCACTGAGTGGCGTTTTTATTAGGTTTAGTTAGCTAATTTATGAAATGTTAGCAGGGAATTTACCTTCGGCCGCTTTCGCGTGCGTTGCGATGACGAAA
>SDWK01000541.1 GCA_004195335.1 Shewanella sp. | reverse complement strand
CTTCTCTTCACACTTCTCTTCACAAATAGTGACACGGGTGGTGACACGGGTGGTGACCACGGGGCCGTCCCAACCGCCTATGCCGTAGTTGACCTCCTGAGCTAAGCTGGTGGCGGTCAGTAAGCTGTCATCTTGAGGACTGTAAGCGCTTTGGTTCACGACACTATGATTTACTACACTTTGTTTCACTGCACTTTGCTTCACAACAAGGGTACTGCTACCCGTATCGAGAATAAGATTGACCCTCTGTGCCTGGCTACCCAGTTGTAGCTGAGCGCTGTAATCGCCCTTGGCGTAGACGTTGGTGATAGGGATCTTCAGGGTGCGTGCCTTGACTGGATTGGCCATGCCAAGATATCTCCTTAACTTTCTTGCGTGCTGCTAAATGGCTTCCTGTTAAATGCTTGCTATCAAATGCAGGCCCATTTCGTACTCAGGTGTCTGATTGGCGTGATAGCTTTTGTCTGACTGCTTGTCTGAGTGCTCTCTTTTGTAACCTGTAACCTCACATTTATCAATGGTTGTATCTTTAGCCTCAGCTTCTGCTACCGGTGCATGCCGCTCTGAGCAAAGCTGCTTTTTTTAAGCACTTTTGGAACGTGTCATTAGACTCTTTATCAGGCTTTTTATTAGCCTTCTTATTAGAGAGTGCTGATAAATCAAGGGTGTAAAATGTGTGACCTGGTTCACAATTGCGTTTGTATAAAAATGATACATATTAGAGTTGTTTGATTACTGGACCACTTATGCGATTGCCTTAAACCCAGAGATAACGCTGGTTAGGGGAGTCCATTATTAGTTACCGATACTAACAATAACACTTTTGTAACAAGAGTCTGTTTAGGAGAGTGATCAATGTTGAAAAAGGTGAATCGTCTGGATTATTTCACTTTGATGGTGTTAATCGGCTTAGTCGAATTGAAAAATGGCTCTGCCGTCGCCAACAAGCTACATACCACCCAGTCTAAGGTGAGCAGGGCGTTAAACTGCTTACGTGAAGTGTTAGATGATGAGCTTTTTATCCGTCAAAAATATGGGTTTGAACCTAACTCTGTTGCACTGCGTATCTACCCCATGGCGCAAACGATTCTCGAGCAATACGATAAGATGATTTCGACTACGCGCAATAGTGTCGTGGCTCCTTACCAGTTGAAAGTGGCCGCCCATGAGCAATGGTCCATGATGGTGCTCAATTGCGTGACTCATCAATGTTACTGTGTCGAGGGCGGGGTCAATGTTAATGTGTTGCCCTGGTCAGATACCGTGAGTGAGCAACTGTGTCAGGGGAAAATTGATTGCAGTATATCCATTGAGCCCATCAGGCATGAGATGGTTGATGATGTGAATATCGGTGATATTACCCATTTCTTCCTGGTCGCCAGAGTCGGCCATCCAATTCTGACCTCGGCCGATCCGCTGGCGGATATCTTTGACTACAAAATTGGTCTGGTTAATTCAAATTGGCACAATAATAAACCACATCGAATCGAAGAGTATGCCCACGAACAGGGGATCAACATTCAGGTCGCGCTGAAGAGTCCAAGTCTGCGAATGGTTATCGATCATGTCAGTAAATCTGACGATGTCTGCGTGCTGAATTCCGCTGTGGCCTATGAGTATTTCGAAGGCAGAGAAGATGTTGGTTTTGTCGATGTATCGGCTCAATGGCGAGACTTGATAGAGCAGCAGCCCGAGAGTTATTTTTTACACTGTCACCGCTCGGTGACCCCCAAGTTGGCACAATGTATGGCGAAATTGTTGACCGAAAAGTTAATCGACATTCAAGGTCACTATGAGAGTTCGAAGGGGGAGACCTCCCCCTTGTTAGATATGGCATAACCCCCACTTTTGATGTTTCCCATGGTCAATGGATGCTGCGGTTGACGATATGGCCGACGGTGTCAACCAACCAGGATATATTTGACGATAACGGCCCTTTTTTAGTGACTAAATATAGGGTCGGACTGTGAATTGATAGGTAGAGCCGCTCGGTCTCTATCTCTGATAATCGACAAACATGTAAGTTCGGCATTTGATTACTATGATCATAGATTTTGCTGAAGGGCAGTAGTGCGACTGCATCGGTATCGGTTATATGTTGGTTGAGTGCCTCAATATTGAAGTTGTGATTAATCAGATCCTCGTTCTTCAGGCGATAGGCAAGCTGGTGCTGGCTGCAATAGAGTAAAAATGGATCCGATGTCGCTTGTTCGGGCTTGCCCAAAATACTCACATAAGGATATTGAGCGATGGACTCTAAGGTGATCTCCTGTTTCAACAGGGGATGGTGTAGATCGCACACCAGATAGAGGTGAGATAGCCGTTTCAGTGCTACGGCATCGACATGGGTATCTATCTGTTTTAGATATTCATGGTTAGACTCGCTAATTAATCCGATATCGATTCGATTCTCAATAATATCTGTGATTAGGTTGTCCGAATTGGGGCTGACACTGAATTTAAGATCTAAGTGACTTTCCTTGATGGCATTTTTCAATAGTTGAGGAAGTTGATGAACGATAAGATCGCTGACATGAATGGTGATGACGGTTTGTTCAACTTCAATACTGATTTCTTAATGCGGACGTGTCTGTTCTTGGTTGATGCTCCGATGAATTTTAAGGTCCAAACTTTTGATGAGGCTAATATTAACAAAATTCATAACAATTGGGACGATATCCGCAAAGCTTTAATAGGCGCCGCAACAATGCTTAGAGGATTCGGATTTAACAAGACAAGGCTGTCTCTTATA
>SDWK01000535.1 GCA_004195335.1 Shewanella sp. | reverse complement strand
CGATTATCCTCCCACTGTTTACCGTTGGAAAACTACTCGCTAGCTGCTAGAACTATAATGTAAACAAAGTAACCGGCTGGTACACCCTGAACTACGCCTCCCACAACTGTTCCTATAAATGGAATCGACTTTAGCAGTGAACCAACCACATTCGTTGCTATAACACCCGCCAAGAGAGCCTTGCCTTCACCCCATAGCTCACGACCTAACTTTTCTGCCTCGTAAGAAGTTATTTCAACAGAATAGAGCCCAGCCAATTCTTTCATTAAGGCACCAATGCTAACAACACCGCCAGCGAGATCTAATAAAGGGACAGGATTAGCACCTATAGCAACTGCTGTAACTATTGAAAACTTATCTACTTTCTTTTCAGCTTCTTCTTTGAGGTTCTTGAGTCGATGAGAATGCGCTATTTTTGATTTTTCGTACTGCTCAACAAAGCTACTAATTGCTTTTAGATGTTTACCTTCCTTGTTGGCAATACTTAGTATGTGATCTCTTAATCTATGGATGTCAGGCAGCCCGTTGCGCTCGACAAGCTCTTCTTCTCCATTTTCTTTTTGAACTACTATCTTTTGTACTGGTGCTGCAGATACCTGTATTATGTCGTCAGCGCAAACCAGCTTTCCAAGACGACTTTGTAACATCACAACAATTTCTTCTCGTTGATTAATCGAATAGCGATCCACTTGATTGAAAACTACAATCGCTGGCTTGCCAGCGTCATGCAACTGACTCATTGTACGATATTCTAATTCAGTTAAGTCACCTGAGACGACGAACAACACTAGGTCAGATATTTTGGCTGACTTCAAAGCAATCTCAGCTCGACTGTCTCCTTCCACCTCTGACAACCCAGGAGTGTCAATTATTCTGAGTACAAAAGACTCATCTTTTAACTCATACTCTCCTCCCAGCTCATATCCAGAGTTCTCTTTTGTTTCCCCTCCTCTTGCCGAGGTACTTACAACTTCTTTCCCCAAAAGTGCATTTACCAATGATGACTTACCAGCATTAATGTTCCCAATCAAGGCCAGATTCAACTGCTCCCTCACTTCAACACACCTCCACCATTAGCAAGTCATAACAACTCATATCCACCCATATCAAAGTCAACTTTGAGCCCCAGCAGCAATCTTTTCTTCCTTGAGCACTTTCTTTATCGTTGATTTATCTTTCAGCAAGTCCTTAATACCCTTTTTTATTTCACCCATCACTGATGCCCTATCGGCATTCGCAAGAATTTCTCGAACTACTGCCTTGGGGCCGTTCTCACCCCATGACGCTCCATTGGCAAAATACTCATGACAGGCACTTCCCACGACATAGGACCCCCAAGCTGCTACCGCCCCTTGTGGAAGACCAACGACAATAGTACCTAGTCCAAAAGTTGAGATCTTGAAAAGGTTGGCAACAATATGAGTTGCCATTTCCACGCAACCAAGGACGGCCATGGACTTCCCGATTTCCATCATGACAGATTGGCTCCCAGAAACCCCAACCTTTATCCCATACACCTTGCCGATTGAGACGACCATGCACGTATCAACAGCAACTCCTCCCATGATGTCTGCAAAAGGAATAGGATTTAGGGCAATAGATGCTCCTTTGAGAGCGGCATATTTCCCTATCAATGTTTCAGCATATTCTCTGCGGTACGCCACCTTCTTTGCTGCGATACGGTCTGATATCCCAGAAGCAAACAATGCAGCGTTTAGGGCAACAATGGCCTTGCCTTCCTTATTGAGGATGTCCAGGATTAGCGACTGGAGATCATCGATAATTGACTTTGGTTTGCGCCAAACGGTATTTTCGAAGCCATCGGGGCTTTGAATTAAAACCTCACGCTCAATGGGATCACCAGCTGTAAATACAATATTTTCAGGATTGACTATGCCCTTAAGTTTATTTCGTACAGCCTCATATATGGTAGCTCTTTGTTCTCGAGTGTAGATATCAACCTTATTAAAAGCGACAACAATAGGCTTATTTAAATCATTAAGCTCTTTAATGGCTTGATATTCTGTATCATTTAGGTCTGACTTCACAACGAATATAATTAAATCCGAATCCCGAATTGTGTCTCTTGCAATAATGGATCTAGCTTCGCCATCAACCTCATTAATTCCAGGCGTATCCACCAAAACAACTCTACTATCACCCAAACCTTTTGATGTATGCGTAACTAACTTCCACTCCTTCTTATCCTTAATAGTTGTCACACCATTACGAGCGCCAGTCTCGAAAGCCGCAGAACCAAGCAACGCGTTAAGAAGAGAAGACTTCCCTGAGCTCACCTCTCCGAAGACAGCTATCTCAACGACCCCACCCTCTAGTTTCTCTATCATCTCCTCAAGCGAATTTAATTCAGATTCAATTGCTAAGTCACCTTCAGGGTCAAGCAGCACTTGACTACGCAAATCCTTCAAGCTATCAACAGATTTCTCTAGATATTGTCCACCACTCATACAAAATAACTCCCATCCATCTAACTGGAAAAAATTGCTTGAAGATTTCCGCTACGCAAAGAAACATATTCATTAATCATAAAGACAAGGTTACTCACATCAGCCTTTGGGGTAACGAGGCTCTCTTCCTCTGAGCCATCAACAGATTGTACTATCTTAGTGACAGGAATTGGATCTGCTGATGACATTACGACCCTGCACCGACTAGAGAGACACTCTACCTTCTGCCTTATTGCATCCTCTATTTCAGTCTTTTCTTTTAAAGACAAAGCGTCAACTTTATTG
>SDWK01000277.1 GCA_004195335.1 Shewanella sp. | reverse complement strand
CATGCAGACCGTCTCCGATAAACTGTTGCATGCAAGCGGCTACCTGGCGCTCTACCTCTCCTGCTCAATCGCCTATCCGCTTGCCAACCACAGAATACGCAAACTCGCGGCGCTCCTCAGCTACTCCATCCTGATCGAGGTCTTGCAGCACTTCATCCCGAACCGCGGTTTTTCGGTGTTTGACATTCTGGCCAACGCGGTTGGATTGGTTCTTGGCTTAGGCCTGAGTCTGATACTTGGATACTATCTTACCAGTCGTAATGCCAGCACTAGAGACGAAACTTAAATGGTCCGCTAAAGAGTGATCCTTCGCGGCCCGCCTGGAAAGGTGTCGGATTAATTACGGTCGTTCAAATTTTCTTGCTTGCAACTACGCAAACCCGATACCCCACTCCGAAACCACCGCAGAATAACCATCCTAAAATAAATCGATCTGTGGTAAAATTCAAAGTTATGAAACAGACACTGTCTCAAACAAATCCATACCTGAAAAAATCAGATTTTCGGGATTCCGCCGTAAAAAGGTCGGTGACCTCATCCATCCCCGCCTGCACCGCCGCAATGTAAACCGTCTTCTTCTCCTCAATGACCGAAAAATCCAATGGTGGCAAATCTGCCTGCAAGGCCATCAAGACTGCTAGCAGCCGACCTAATCGCCCATTTCCCTCCCGAAAAGGGTGGATCAACATCAACTCGGTGTGAACTGTGGCCAAAGCTTCTCGGACAGAGAACAATGTAGAATGTCCTCGAATATGTTAATATTTAAGGTTTCAATAAGAGAGATACCCACTGGCAGAGAAACAGAGCTTAAACCTCACCATGAACTAATAAAAACTTCCTCGATCAATATAAAAAAGCTGGACCATTCGAAGGAATTCCTAACCAAATCAGAATACATCGGGAAGGACTTAGAGGAAAAAAAATGGTGAGGAGCATTTGCTTGACTCGCTAACAACACAAATAAAAGATTTGCTAGCTGTCAACGACAGCGATAAGAAAACACAGAGATACTACACTGTAGGGGCTTTTTTGTCGGATTAATAGATCTAGGATTTGCTGTTTATACATATTTTACAGCGCCTAACTTTAACAACCCTGATACTCCTTCTCATCCAATATCAGTTAACCAAGAATTGAAGGCGATCGACAAGTAGCGGTGTGGCTCTAGGAAATCTTGCCCCTAGACCGAATGAACCCGTAACCCGTGAAGTTGCTTAGCATCTCAACCCAAAGAAGGTAACGCCAAACCAAGGGCTTCGAGCTTAGCCTCAAGCTCCAGAGCCTCACGTGATTTCTTGCCACTTTTAGGGTCAAGCCACCCACGCTCAGTCAGCCAACTTACGGCCGCAACGTGGTCCTGAGAAATCAGCAGTCGCATCAACTCAGTATCGGGGCCAGACAGGCGCATAGCGTTCAACCGATAGTCTTTGAATGCCTCCCAAACAGACGGCACCCAGCGTGCGACAATCTCCTCACCAATCAGTGTTGCATACTGGCGGATTTCCAACTGTGCATGGCTATCCATACGCAATTGAAGAAAATGCAAGAGATTATGCAGATCAATCGCCCAATAGGCTTCGGTATAGGTAGAGAGGGGCAGATCTTTGCGGGCCTGCTCACGGGCCACGCCGCTCTCGATCCGGGACCGGTAAAGGTCATTAGCCGCAGAGTGAAAACGTTCTTCAGCAGCCGACAATCCATTGCCCTCAGCTATATCAAGGAAGCCCCCACTTCCCTGCTTGTTTTGTGCTGCTTGCAAGCGCCACTCTTCTGGTCGAGTTGATTGTTGATCTGAAATCGCTTCAGAGTAGCGGGTGCTGTACTCATTCACGGACGCTGTCCGGTGACGTATCCACTGCCGCCAGCAATCCATCGGCACCTTTATATGCAGCTTGATCTTGCACATCTCAAAAGGCGTTGTGTGAGCATTACGCAGCAGATAGCGTATCAGGCCGCGATCTTCATGGACTTGCTTCGTCCCAGCACCATAAGAAACCCGTGCAGCCTGGACAATCGCGGCATCATCACCCATATAATCAACCACCCTGACATGCCCATTATCTAGAACAGGAAAGGTCTGGCCCAGAATTGCATCCATAGCAGGGTTACTAACCCGCTTGATAGTAGTGTTTTTCATTTCAGATTCCCCATAGATTCGGGAGTCTGAACGCTATATATTCCTCGCTCGGAATTGAGTACTTATCGACGTTGTACTCATTGGCATGAGCATAGCAGAGCTGCAATTGCGGCATCTCCATAGACGCTAAGGCCGCTCCAGCAGTGGAAATTTTATTGTTCATAGGTGCCACGACAACATTGTGGTCAGGGAAAAGCTCTGCCTGACTTAAAATGGCGTCTTTTGCGTCCAGTGGGTTTGTACAGGAGAATTCAAACTTATTTAAATTCTGATATTTGGACTTTAGCTTTTTAAAGTAAAAATTGTTCACATCATGTAGCGTGTCGCTTATTGAGCTTTCCTGGAGCCCTTTCCCAAGAGAAACGATGTTTGGCTCATACGCATCAATAAGTTTTTCAGCTCGCTCGCCTTCCATCCCAACAAGAACTATTAGATGGCTTTTCCTCTCTGGCTGGTAAAGCCCAGAGTATCCGAGCACGGATCTTATCTCACCAATCCCCTTACTTAACCAGCCTTTCTCATCTTGACTTGCACCAGGATAACTAAGAGCGGGATTATAGCAAAAAACAACATCAGCTTCTTTAGGAACCACTAGTGAAATAATCTTCAATAGTATCAACATGGCTTCATGAGTAAAAGTGGTTATATCTATCAGGAATTTGTTGGCACCACTATTTACCTCCTTTTCAATAGAAGACATTAAGCTATCAGCACCGATAAGTGGATCAGCAGTGTTTAGCTCCACTGCTTGTCCATTTCCCCCAAAATGATCCATTATTGCTGTGTAATTATCACCTACCACATGGATGAGATCTTGGTTTCTACAGACCAATGCTGTTTTGGTTTGGGATTTTTCGATACGCCCAGGTATTGTCCTGCATCTATCCTCAAAGCTTGCAGAGCACACAAACACGTCTACCGGAAGGTTGACGCCTTCTTGTAAATCCTGAATTTTTTCTCTATTAACATCCATAGTGACTATCTTTCATCAAAAAGGCTTAACTGTGGAGGGTCAAGTTGACCGTCGATATCCATCCCCTCATTCACATTTTTCTTGGCCCTTCTTGCAAAAGATTTTGGATTCAGCATTGCTTCACGCAGAACTTCATTTGTCATGAACTTATACCCAGCAAAGCTCGTTGGATCCAACTTAAATAC
>SDWK01000265.1 GCA_004195335.1 Shewanella sp. | reverse complement strand
GGTTTTCACACGCTCGGCCCGTTTTTTGAGAAGTTCCGCGTCCCTAGTTAACTGGCCTTTAATGGCGCGATATTCCTCACCATAAACTGAATCTTTACGAAAGTAATCCTTCGCCAGCTGCATGAAAAAGTTTTCCAGAATAGCCTTCATTTGTTTATAGGCTTTATTCTTTCGGAACCCTTCGCGGCCTGCTTTTTCTGTTAGGTTTGGATTGTCCTCGTAATTGATCTCGACCGCACCAAACATACGACGATAAGAGAAGAACCAATCTTTTGCTGCCTTGGCACGGCGCAATTCAATATTCAAAAAATCGTAATCGGAATTCCCATATGGAAGAATGCGGATTCCATCTTTATAAATGTAAAGGCCTCCGATGAGATTGAGCTTGGCCATAATGTGTGACCAATCCTCTGGAAGCATTTTGCTTTCTTTCGGATCACCCTGGACATATGCAATGCGGACTTCAAAAGGTCCACATTCGGTCTTAGTCCCATGAGCCTCTGGCCAAGCAACTTGATATTCAACAGGGGGCTGTTTGTAATAGCTGACAGTTCCAGAAAACTGCCCGTACTCATTGAATGTCCCAATAAAGTGATGATCTGCCCCCCCAAACTCTTCTGGTGTAAAAAATTCATTTACACCTATCAGCTCATCAATATTCCCATCAGCTCGATGATCACGAAAACAGGTAGCTATGGCAGGCTCTTGTCTGCACGGCAACATCGTATTTGAAAAGCCCAAAAGCATTTTCTGAAGCGATGTAGCTATTTCCCCTGAGGTCTCATCAATATCCGCTTCAAGCATTGGATCAGTTGGTAATATATAGAAATGAGTACCTGTCCCATTCCCCATGAGACTTGGAGCACCCAGCGCTGTGGCCACACCTTTCGGATCGACATTGAAATTCGACAATTGATGTTGTAGTATTTCAAAGACATCTGGCGCGATATATGAGGAAAGGTTTTCTAGATTCCCCTTAACACGTCCAACCAAATTTTTAACAAAAGTTGAATCGGGAAGTGTTCCCCCGGGAAGAGTTTCAATTGGAATCTCTATTTGATCAATGTCAATACCTGGAATCTCGAACAAGCCCCAGTGAAGAAAACTAACAACCAAGTCATGTAAACCATCATCCCGGATCGCCCGGGTCAATACCAGAACCTGTGGACCGATTGTCGCAATTGCCAAACGACCAATTCCCTTTTCACCTAATACCGGTCTTCGATCAACTTCGCCAAGATATGCAGGCAACGGCAAGGTATTTGCGGTGACCTTACTTTCGGTCCCGAGGGTGAGCCACTTGTTCTCAAATTCCTTCCGAGTCATTCCAAAACCATTGTCCCTGAGAACAAAAGCCCCGTCACCACGGAAATAATCCACTTCTACGTTTTTAGCGTAGGCATCATGAGCATTCTTAAACAGTTCGTGAATTGCTGTAGGTATGCCAGCAATTTGCTGTCGCCCCAACATATCAACTGCACGAGCTCGAACTCTTATTTTCGCCATTTAAATTTCCCTACCTAAAAGGTATTTCATATCCAAACATGGTGCTGAGGAAAAACTATTTCGATTTAAATTGGACTAGGCATCAATATCCCTCAAAAAAAAGCTTTCTCCTTTAAGCCTTTTTCACCAACGTATCCAGCAGACGAACCTAACTTATTCTCTATAAAACGTCATATCAAATAGGAAAGGGCTGTCCTTCAGAAAAAAATAAAGGTGGGGGGTCATCCACGGATGATTTTACGGAAAAAAGGCACCAGATTTTCAATCATCCTTACTGGTACCGCGTTTCCAATCTGCGTGGCAATTTGAGAATAATTCCCCACGAATCGATATGTCCTTGGAAACGTCTGAAGAAGTGCTGCTTCACGCAAAGAAATGGCTCTATCATCCTCGGGGTGGGCAAAACGGCCCTTAGTCAAATCAGTACACCCTGTGGTTAACGTTGGAGCAACGTCATCCCAAGCCATCCGTCCATAAACATCCGGGAAGCTATTATCATCTCGATCTCGGTGACAATTCAATATCAACTCTTCGGGCAAGGAGAAACGACTACCTCCATCCTTCGGTATATGAGAAAGCCGCCTTAAAGCTATTGGTCTGTGGTTACGAGCAAAATGCAAATTATCATCGGGATCATATTCACCAGTAGCAAGGCTGGGTAATGTACCAATGGTCTGCCGAACTGTTTGCAAGGGCAACCTAGGAAGGGAGTGAGAAATTGAACAAGCCGTAATCGGTTTTTTTGAAGCAACCATTATGCAACGAAGTCGCCGCTGGGGTACTCCCAAGTCTGAGGCGTCAACATTAAGCGGCCCCGCAAGATGATATCCCAAACCCTGTAACTCACAGCGTAAGTCATCATGAATATTTGATGATCCAAGGCCTGGAACGTTTTCAAAAAAAACAATATTGGGCTGTAGCTCTTCGACAAATTTGAGGGAGTGAAAAATAAGCCGCTCCCTAGGATCATTACCTTTTTTTTGATTTTGGGTACTGAAGGGTTGGCAAGGAGCACAGACTATCAACAGGTCAAGGCCGCTGTCTCCAAGGGCTTCGCTTCTAATTACAGATGGATCTACATTTTCAATATCATCTTCATATAATTCGTAAACAGCATAATGTGTATACATCTGCCATAATGTTTCTTCCTTTGCATAGAACACAGGATCATCAGTTTCAATTACTCCGACTATTTCAACTGAAACAGTTTGAAGTTTTCCACCAAATCCAATAACTGTCTCTTATACACATC
>SDWK01000818.1 GCA_004195335.1 Shewanella sp. | reverse complement strand
TCATTACGTTGCAGCGTCTCTCCCACTCCTCTTTCAGCGGACCAAAGCCTTCCGTCAGATAGGAGATATAAAGCTGATCAAGAGACTGCAAAAGCGCTTGGGTAAAAAGGCGACGAGAAACTACTTCGCCAGAATCGAGCAACAGCGACGTCGCCGGGCTACGAAGGTCTGAAGGAAACTGGTCTTGCGTCATATTCAGATTAACCCCGACACCGAGCACCAGATAGTGGATTTGTTCGGTTTCAGCATTAAGTTCATTCAACAGACCGGCAACCTTGTGGCCATCGAGCAGGACATCATTCGGCCATTTCAGTTGTGGAGAAAAATCACCGGTCGCTTCGATCGCTCGGGCAACGGCAACAGCCGATAAAAATGTCATGGGAATCGACTTGGGCCATAACGGCATTGAGCATGTCATCGGTCGACTCTACATCGATTCTGTTCACGCCTGTTGGAGTGGGCAGATGAACGGGGCCGGAGACTAAGGTGACATGGGCCCCCATGTCCGCCGCCGCCTTGGCTAAGGCAAAGCCCATTTTTCCTGAGCTATGGTTTGAGATATAGCGTACAGGGTCTATCGCTTCTCGTGTTGGACCTGCCGTGAGCAGTAATGAGCGACCCGCAAGCAGCTTTGGTGCAAAAAACTGCTCGACTTGCATGGCTATCTCTAGGGGCTCTTGCATGCGACCAGGGCCTACTTCACCGCAGGCTTGGCTACCTGAGGCTGGGCCCCATATGGTGAGCCCTCGCTCAGATAAATGTTTGATATTGTCCTGAGTTGCTTGATTGCGATACATCTGCTGATTCATTGCCGGACAGATCACCACAGGAGATTCGGTAGCTAAGCAAGTTGTGGTGATGAGCTCATCGGCCATACCCGCATTGATTCGTGCAATTAGATTAGCTGTCGCCGGGGCAACCAGTACCAGATCTGCCCAGCGCGCGAGCTCAATATGCCCCATAGCAGCTTCGGCTGTGGTATCGAGGAGATCGGATGCGACGGGATGTCCGGAGAGTGCCTGTAACGTCAGGGGAGTAATAAATTCTTTAGCGCTTTGACTCATGACAACACGGACGTCTGCACCACGCTCTTTGAGACGACGAATAAGATCGGCAGATTTATAGGCTGCAATACCGCCACCGATAGCGAGTAAAATTTGTTTATTGGTCAGGCTCTGGTTCATAAGAAATGGCTCATTAAGAGGTGAAAATCAGTCGCTAAATTGAATTGGGCCTAACATATCACAAACCTGATGAAGTGGAGGACACAAGTTTTAAAAACTCGACCATACTCAAGAACAGAAGAATAAATCACACAGGGAGGTCGTGATGGGGATTAAAGATTGGCCGGATGGAGAAGGGCCAAGGGAAAAGCTTTTAAAATTTGGTGTTGGACCCTTGTCCGATGCGGAGTTGCTTGCTGTGGTTCTTAGAAATGGCGTACAGGGCTTAAGCGCTGTTGAGCTGGCGCGGAACTTGATTGGTCAATTCGGTGGGCTCAGAGAGCTTCTCATTGCCTCTGAGATTGAGGTGTGCAGAATGCCAGGTATGGGGCCGGTAAAGTTTGCTCAACTTCAGGCTGCGGCGGAGTTAAGTAAGCGAATTTCCCAACAAAATTTAAAAAGAGGAAAAATATTGAGTGATCCTGATTTAACTCGGGACTATTTAATGAGACAATTGACAGATCGTGCCTATGAAGTGTTCGCCATTTTATTGTTGGATAGTCAACATAGAGTTATTCAGTTTGTCGAATTATTCCGTGGCACCATAGATTCAGCCTCGGTATATCCGCGTGATGTGGTATGCCTGGTGCTTGAAAAAAAGGCCGCGGCCGTGATTGTCTGCCACAACCATCCATCAGGAGTTGCGGAGCCAAGTCAAGCCGATAGGCGAATTACTGAACGATTGAAATGTGCGCTCGCAACTATAGATGTTTCTCTTCTAGATCATATGGTTGTAGGCGATCACGAGATAGTTTCATTTGCAGAGCGGGGATGGATAGATTAACTATCCCTTGATCTTTATTTTTAGATCCTGTATAAAATGCGCCCTCTGTTGTGTGCCTCAGGCGACGGCCATATTCGAGGTACATTAATGCTCGAGCGTTATATATATTGTTTTGGAGAAGTTTGACATGTCAAGAGTATGCCAAGTAACTGGCAAGAAACCAATGGTTGGTAACAACCGCTCACACGCGAAAAACGCGACACGTCGTCGTTTTTTACCTAACCTACAAAACCACCGTTTTTGGTTAGAAGGTGAAAAGCGTTTCGTTAAGCTACGTATATCTACTAAAGCTATGCGTATTATCGACAAAAAAGGTATTGAAGTTGTTGTTGCTGAACTTCGTGCCCGTGGCGAGAAGGTATAATAAACCATGGCTAAATCTAAAGGTAATCGTGAGAAGATCAAGCTAGTTTCTAGCGCTAAAACTGGTCATTTCTACACGACTGAAAAGAACAAGCGTAACATGCCTGAAAAGATGGAAATCAAGAAATTTGATCCAGTTATCCGTCAGCACGTTATGTATAAAGAAGCTAAAATCAAGTAATTACTTGATTCTTACTTCTAGAAAGCCCCTGTTTCAGGGGCTTTTTTTTTGCTTTTTTTTCTATATTCTGAACAAATACTTTTTGATTGTTACTCAATGAAAATGCATATTTCCTTCCCTCTTATTTGCCGCTATTTATTTCTATTTACTCTTAATTTTAGTTATCTACCCCATATTGCCAAGTGAAAATAAATGCTTTAATTGTGCATTAAAA
>SDWK01000812.1 GCA_004195335.1 Shewanella sp. | reverse complement strand
GTCATATTTTCAAACTAACACAATGATAAATAAAACAAAGAAGGCCATAACAAATTTATGACTCCCCACTTCGGACTGCAGGGAGTCATCATCGATTAGCGTATTTTACTTACAATCGAGGGCTTTTGACACTTTCTCATACAGATCTTTTGACAAGTCTTCGAGCCCTAATATTCGTTTAAGCGACGCCTTCATCAGTGACTGCCTGGCTTGGTCAAACTTTTTAAACTGAATTAGCGGGGTAATTATCCTGGCCGCCACTTGCGGGTTTAACTTATTAAGCTTGATGATGGTGTCGGTGACAAACTCATAACCGCTTCCATCAAGTTTATGAAACTGTATGGTGTTTGCAGCCGCAAATGCACCAATTAACGAGCGCACTCTGTTAGGGTTAGAGAAACTAAAAGATTGATGCTTTGTTAGCGCTTCTAGCTGCTGTAAACAGGTATCAGATGCACACGTAGCCTGTAAAGAGAGCCACTTATCCATCACCAATGGCGTCTCACACCACTTAGTTTCATAATCAGACATCAATGTGGTGCGTAGCGAGGAGTCTTCACCATTGAGCGCCAATAATGCACCGAGACTGTCCGTCATATTCTCAGCTTTGTCATACTGCACTTTGGCGAAACTCTGATGCTCCTCTGCCGCTTTTTGCAATAAAAGCAGGCAAATATTTTTAAGCGCACGTGAACCCGCATTATCGATACTCGCCTGCTCGCGATAACGGCTAAGTAGTTCATCTTCACAAGCGATTGCCAGCTCTTCTATCACAAAAGCCCTGGCAATAGCTAAGGCATCCAGATCGACAGACTCAACTTGTTCAATTAAGGCTGAGACTGAAGGTAGAGTGAAAATTTCAGCCACTAATGCATAATCGAGGTCTTCACTGAGTAGTACGCCACGGTAGGCATCACTCACTCTGGGATCGATGTGCATCGCTTGCTGTTGGCTCAAGTTAGCGACATTATCCCAAATCGATTGACTGATAAGTGCAACAGAAGCTTCCCAGCGAGCCACTTCACTGCTGGCATAGCGCATCAAGTGTACCAATTGTTCTACCGAGTAGGAAAAATCGAGCTTAACCGGCGCCGAAAAGTTCTGCAGTAACGAAGGTGTCGGCAGTTGGGGAATATCATTAAAGATAAACTCCTGACTCGCCTGCTTAACATTCAAAACCTGACTCAACATCGAGGTACCATCGGGTGATAACAACTCTAAATCAAATGGAATATGCAGTGGCAACTTATCGGTTTGCTCAGCCGTTGGGTGAGTGACTTGTTCGATCACTAGAGAATATCTTGCATTTTCAGCATCATAGTTCTCTTTTACCGTAACAATAGGTGTACCTGATTGACTGTACCAGCGTTTGAATAGCGACAGATCGATGCCACTGGCGTCCGTCATAGCAGCAGCAAAGTCATCACAGGTCACCGCTTGGCCATCATGACGCTCAAAATACAGCTTCATACCGGCTTGATATAACGTTTCTACCAGCAAGGTCTTCATCATACGAATAACTTCGGCGCCTTTGTTATAGACGGTAACCGTATAAAAATTATTCATTTCAATGACAGAATCAGGGCGAATAGGATGCGCCATAGGTCCGGAGTCTTCCGCGAACTGCTGATTTTTTATCACCTTAATCGCATGAATACGGTTAACAGCGCGAGAGCCGAGATCTGAGCTGAACTCTTGATCTCTAAACACGGTTAATCCCTCTTTAAGGCTCAGTTGAAACCAATCTCTACAGGTCACTCTGTTTCCTGTCCAGTTGTGGAAATACTCGTGACCCACCACCGACTCGATACCATGATAATCATCATCTGTCGCCGAACTCGTATCGGCCAACACATATTTGGTATTGAAAACGTTTAAACCTTTGTTCTCCATCGCGCCCATATTGAAGAAATCGACCGCCACAATCATGTAAATATCCAGGTCATATTCTAGATCGAATCTAGACTCATCCCAAGCCATCGACTTCTTTAACGATGCCATGGCATGGTGAGCTTTATGAAGGTTACCTTTATCGACAAAGACCTGTAATTTGACCGGGCGCTGGCTTGATGTGATGAATTCATCTTCCAGCAGATCAAAATCACCTGCGACTAGGGCAAACAGGTAGGCAGGCTTTGGAAATGGGTCATGCCATTTCACGAAATGACGTCCCGATGAGGCCTCACCCTGCTCCAGCAAATTACCATTACTCAATAAATAGGGAAAAGCCTTGGCATCGGCTTCAACTCTTACACTGTACACCGCAAGCACATCTGGCCTATCGAGGAAATAGGTAATACGTCTGAACCCTTCAGCTTCGCACTGAGTACAATAGGCCCCATCAGACATATAGAGTCCTTCGAGGCTTGAGTTCGCTTCTGGGTCGAGTTTTGTCACTATCTCTAACTCAAACTCTTCAAGCTGAGTCTCGATAAAAAGTTTTGCCTCTTCCCGGTTATAGCTGGTATCAACACCGGCCACTTTAAGCGAAACAATCTCAATACCTTCACCGTCTAATACTAAGGTGGTCGATTGGTTATCTTTTCGTACAACCTGACTCTTCGCCGTAACTAATGTTTCTGCACCATCTAAGTGAAAATTAAGATCAATATGGGTAATAGTAAAAGCGGGAGCTCGGTAATCTTTTAGATACTTTGTATTCATTGTTGTCATAAACAGGCCTTAAATCCTTTTACCTGTCTCTTATACACATCT
>SDWK01000808.1 GCA_004195335.1 Shewanella sp. | reverse complement strand
GCGTAGATAATTAATAGGTTTAATCGTCTAACTCTAATTCTAAGGCTGAGCTACGTCCAGACAGCCAATGCCGTAACTATCTGCATCAACAACCTGGTCAGCTTAGATAATTAATAGATTTAATCGTTTAACTCTAACTCTAATTCTAAGGCTGAGCTAACGTCCAGACAGCCAATGCCGTAACTATCTGCATCAACAACTTGGTCAGCGTAGAGAACAGGTAAGTTTAATCGTCTAACTCTACGACTCGGTTTCGCCACACGGCCAAGGCGATGAATAACCAACCGAGTAGGAAACAAACACCACCTAAAGGTGTGATAGGGCCGGTCCATTTAGCCCCTAATAAGGCATAGAGATAAAGTGATCCCGAAAAGAGTCCGATTCCTGCTATAAACAGATAACCAGCCCAATCGATCAGTCTTGAGCTTAACCAATGACCGGAGAAGGCCACGACTATAAGAGCAAAGGTATGATAAAACTGATACTCGACACCTAAGTTAAAGATGGCAATCATCTCCGGGGTCGTGACGTTTTTTAACCCATGTGCACCGAATGCACCTAAAGCAACCGCCATAAAACCACTCAGCGCCGCTAGCAATAGAAAACCTTTACGCATCTAACCCCCGAATAAAATCAATACTATGTGTGATCGCAGCAGCTAGATTAGCCTCTTGCGTCGTACCTGACGACTTCCTTGGTGCAAAACTATGATCGCCATCAGTTAACCAATGCAGGCTCACCTTATTCATCACAGGCCAAGTATCAACTAAACCTTTGCCACCAAACTTATCTCTCTCACCTTGAATAACACAAACAGGTGCCATACTCTTTTCGATGGGCTCCAGCCTTGGCTCACCTCCCTTCAGTGGGATAAAAGGATACCCGAGACAGATAACACCATCGACATCAGTATCGGCGGCAACAATGGCGGCCATACGTCCGCCCATCGATTTACCCATAAGAATAATTCGTTTCGGGGAGTACTCTGCTTTAATCGCCTCTATATGTAGATTAAAGTCGTTAATCAACTTAGGCGCGCGATCCGGTGGTCGACGTTTACCATCAATTGCATTGGCGCGCATATAGGGAAAATTAAATCGTATCACCCCAAAACCAGCATTTGATAGTCCCTTTGCCATTTCCACCATAAAGTCAGATTGCATATTTGCCCCGGCTCCGTGAGTAAATATGATAATCGTTCCACTCAATTCCCCCTCGATTACACATTCACTCTGAAGCAATGCTTGCGCTTCAAGGGACGCTTTAACCAGGAAGGAGTTCACTGCGCGACTCCTCTTCAAACATGTCTAACATCCACTCTCTGAAAGCCGCTACTTTACCTATATCTGCATGATTTTGCTGACAAACTAAGTAATAAGCATCCTTACTCACCAACACCTCCTCAAAGGGGCAAACCAGTCTTCCCGCTTTAATATCGGGCCTGGCAAGTACGCTATAACCCAGCGCAACACCTTGTCCATGAGCTGCCGCTTGCAGGACTAATGAAGAATGACTAAATATGGGCCCTTGATTCACATTAATATCATTAATCCCACATTGCCTAAACCACGCTTGCCAATTATGGCGACTCGTATCATGTAAAAGCGTATGATTTTTAAGATCACTGGGTTTTTCAAGTGGCTTGGGGCCATTGAGTAACATGGGCGAACAAACGGGAATTAGCACCTCATTTTTTAGCTTATCGGCCCTTAATCCTGCCCAATTCCCCAGCCCGTAATAGATGGCAACATCGACATCATCAGTCAATGAACTATCTTCATTATCGACGGCCTTGATCCGCACATCGATATCGGGGTTATTCTCACTAAATTTAGCCAATCGAGGTACTAACCATTGGATAGCGAAACTGGGTGAAGTGCTTACTGTCAGCGAACCTATGGCACTTCTGGCAAGGAGTCGGTCTGTTGCATCAGCCAACTGAATAAAAATGTCTTTGATGTCCAAAAAGAACCCCTGCCCCTCTTCAGTCAAGAGCAAAGAACGGTTCTTGCGACGGAATAGTTTCAGCCCTAAAAATTCTTCTAAAGCCTTTATTTGATGACTCACTGCTGCTTGAGTTACGAAGAGTTCTTCGGCTGCCCGGGTAAAGCTTAGATGCCTCGCAGCAGCTTCGAATGCTTTCACTGCATTTAATGGCGGTAAACGTCTAGACATAGTGATCCGGATCCCATCTTTTGATTAGATTTTCTAATCCTTATTGTTACATTTTATCGTTTGTTAAGGGAAGTGTTTTTGATTAAATTATGCGCCAACGAAACGAATAAAGTTAGACAGCCTCTACGACGCAATTGGGGAGTGTCTGACAACCCGAAATATCCGCCCGGAGGCGACCCATATGTTAAACCTTAAAACTGTTTTTGTTCTCGCTCTTCTCTCTACTGCGACGACCGTTAGCGCCGATGAAATGGTTATCGATACAACAGACCTACACGCAACGATAAGTGCTCAGCTTGCTGAAGGCATGAAGATGATGCAAAGCAACTTGACTGAAGACATGAATACTATTTTAATCGCTGAAGAGACCACAGAGAAAACGACAGTGGTAGTTACTCGCGCAGAGTAAACCACTCTCCACTCTAACTATCTACTTTTAAAGCCGCGTCGCTATTTTTGCTAGCATCGCGGTTTTTTTGTGTCTGTAATGTTTTATGCTGCGCTGCGGAATTGCCGGTTGACAGCGAGGAGCCGATCATCGAGGTCGCGATCGGCGAGACCACGTCGGCGATGTACATGAGTTTCAACAG
>SDWK01000536.1 GCA_004195335.1 Shewanella sp. | reverse complement strand
CCCTAGAAAGTCTCTGGGGTTACTCAGTGGGTGTCCCTAAAAGTCACGACTTCTGAGAAGAAACCGGCTTATTATTGATAGAGATATTTAGGAAGCTCTTTAATCCACAAAACGATGGCCACCAGGGTTCGTTCCTTGGTGGCCTTCTCTTATTTGTCAGGGTCAGTAAGGATTTCGCGTTTCGGCCAATCTAAGCACCGCGAAACAATGTAGTAGGATAAATAAGACGCATTGCCGTCAGTTGTGAGTTGCTTCGACCCTCCTTTGTGTTTCCGAGAAGTTCCTGAAATTAAGTTATCTATGGCCTTGACAGAACCTCTCTTCGCGTTAACTTAGGTTAAGGTGTCGGTTAGATAGGAGGGTCATTCTATGTTTATTCCTGTGGTACTTAAAGATGGTCACGAAGAGTTGGTTAGCAAGGACGAGTTGCAATTCCTGCTATTTAACAAACAGGTTGTGTTTTTTAAACGTTTTGGTGGGTGGGCTGTTATTGGTCGAGATAAAATGCGTGACCTGAAAGTTCCATACAATGGAGTGGAACGACGACAACATAATGTATTTTCGCTGGATTACTGATTGTAAGAACCCTTTCGATGATTATGTTGTTTTTATGATGGATCTTAGAGGTCACTTCGATTACAGAATCGGGTGGCTTTTACTATATTACAGGGTCAATGAGAATTTCGCATTTATCATCGTACCGTTGGTTTGTGGATTTTTTACAGATATCGTCAATGCACTGGTTATCAGATTCTTTGTCGGGCCTTTTTTGGTTATGATAGTCAGCGTCAATGATTTGTATAGGTCACATTTAGTGTTTACTTTTTGATGAGGATCTGATGTCACATGTCTCGCGATTGTTTATGCTGTTGTCCCTGGTAGCTTTCACAGCTTCCATGTCCCCATCAACGTTGTTCGCCTTTGATGAACCGATGATGTCCATCAAAACCGGTGATATCACCGGGGTCTATTACGCGGCAGGCAGCGCCGTGTCCAAGATGCACAACAGGAAGCTCAAAGAGTACAATCTGCGCTTAATTGCAGAAGCGGCTGAGGGCTCCATTTCCAATATCTTCGATGTTGCTAATGGCTTGGCCGAATTTGGCATTGCTCAAGCGAACGCTCTCTATTATGCCAAGCATGGTGAGGAGGACTGGCAAGGCACACCACAGAGTAATTTGCGAAGCGTACTTGGTCTCTACACAGAGGCTTTTACGGTCATTGCTGCCGTTGATGCAAAGATTAACTCTCTGACGGATCTCGCAGGTAAGAGACTTAATATTGGTGAGCTTGGCTCGGCAGACAGCTTGCAGTCCCTGCGCATACTCAATTCTGTTGGACTGGACCCGGAGAAAGACCTGACTATTAGTGAGAAGCCAACCTACGAAGCCTCCGAACTTTTACAACAAGGTGGGATCGATGCTTACTTCTACACGGTCGGTCACCCTAATCTCGCGGTCAAAGAAGCCTCTCACGGCGATCGCAAAATCATGCTCGTTACACCGGAACAGGAATTCGTTGACGCTTTCCTTGGTCAAAAAGAATATCTCGTCGAGAGGATCATTCGAGTCGATTATTACACGGAAATCGCGAATAAGGAGCCCGTCCGTACTCTAGGCCTCAAGGCGATTTTATTCTGCAACGCTAATACGGATGAAGACGTCGTCTACAATATGGTTAAAGAGGTCTTCGAAAACTTCGAGCTGTTCAAAAAGCAACACCCTGCCTTTGCTCAATTGACCCCTGAAAAATTAACCACAAGACTCATTGTTCCTCTGCATCCTGGCGCTGAGCGCTATTTCAAAGAAGCCGGGTTGCTGCATTAAATGCCGACGAGAATGTCTAACGAATTGATATATCAGCCAGGGAGGAAATCATGCAACGTTGGTTAACAAGCATAGCGTTATGCCTGCTGCTGGGTCTACCAGTCACGGCAATGGCAGTGGATAAGCCGTACTTCTATCCTTATGTCAACCCACTGGAAGCAACCGTTATGGAGCTTCCGCCGTATTATCATGCGGACATTCCCGACAAAGTGCCGACCAAGACCTTCAAGGTTTATCCCTTCCCTGAACGGGAGATCCCGCAGGTTTTCTGGTACGAAGACGGGCTGGTCTGTTCCCTGAACGCCCAGAAAAAAGAAGCCCCGCTGATCTTCATCATTGCCGGCACCGGTGCCCGGCATAATTCACCGAAGATGGTCAACATGCAGAAGGCCTTATACCAGGCCGGCTATCATGTCATATCAATCACCTCGCCAACGCACATGAACTTTATCGTCAATGCCTCAAGCACCATGACGCCGGGCAACCTTCGTGAAGATGCCAAGGACCTCTACAATGTGATGCAACTGGCCATGGCAGAGGTGAAAGATAAGATCAAAGTCTCAAGCTACTCTCTGACCGGGTACAGCCTCGGCGGCATTCAATCGGCGTTCGTCTCGATGCTCGATGAAGAGAAAAAGGTCTTTGACTTCGAACACGTACTTCTGATCAACCCACCAGTCAATCTCTATACCTCTGTCAATATCCTTGATGGGATGCTCGCTAACATTCCGGGAGGCGCCAACAATTTTGATGCCTGGCTCGACAATGTCATGAAAAAGCTGGCTGAAGCCGAGAAGAAGATGGGCTATTTCGAACTGAACGGTGATTACATCTATAAAGCCTACAAGCGTTTCCCGCCCCGCGAAGATTTCCTGGCCGCCCTGGTGGGAGTCTCTTTCCGCACCGACTCGGCCAGCATGATCTTTGCGTCCGACGTCATGA
>SDWK01000409.1 GCA_004195335.1 Shewanella sp. | reverse complement strand
AGATGTGTATAAGAGACAGGTAGAATTGTTGCCTAAGCTGTAGATGAATGGAGTCTTAGTGTCGCTTTTATGCTGATTGGCCTCATATCAATTTTATATCCAAGCATTTCAGAGGGAGAATATTTGAGTTAAGTCGTGGGCTTTGTTATTTACCCTTTGGGTTTAAAGCCTAGAAATGATGACTTTTTATAAACTCAGTATTAATCAAATGTGCTTAAGCTGTGTGGATGTGTATGAGGTTATCTTAGGGATAGTAAGGAGACTGAAGAATGCGCCTGTTGGCTACATGGATGTTCATGTTTTATCTATTCTGTGCTCATTCGAGTGCGGCTCAGGTCATAGTGAATGATTCGGCTATCGATTTCCCACTCCCGGCACAAGAACTTCGACTGATTTTTTCTATGCAGAAAGTGTACTGGCCCGATGGACACAAAATCAGAGTATTTATCCTCGCACCCGGTTCAGACCTGCATAAAGAATTTTGTTTTCAAAAACTCGATATGATGCCATATATGCTTCAGCGTAGATGGGATCGGCTGGTCTTTTCCGGTACCGGTGAAAGGCCCGTTATTTTAAAGTCAGAAACACAAATGAGAGAGCTTATCTCGAGTACTCCTGGTGCAATCGGCTATGTCGGCGACTCAGTTTCTGTAACGGGAGGCTCCTATGTCTATAACCGATAATTTCTATACATGGATGTTGAGCTCCCTTCTGCTTTTTACCTCATCGATAGCCGCTGCTTCTGAGTGGCAATTTAATGGGTTTGTAGGGCAAGGCTATATTACCGGTGAAGATACTCAATTTATTGTTGGAGAGGACAGCAGCACATTTGATATTACAGAGGCCGCATTTGCCGTGTCGTGGAAACCTATAGAGCATTTTCGATTTGCAAGTGCACTGACTTTCAGACAGTGGGGGACGCTTTCCGAGCCAGATGTTAATTTCGATTATCTATTTGCCGAATATACCCAGCGGCTTGGGGAGGGGATGTTGGGCATACGTGCCGGACGCTTTAAAAATGAAACCGGTTTCTACTCCAGTACTCGTGACGTCCCTTTTACACGTCCCAGTATCATGCTTCCTCAGTCTATTTACAGCGATTATTTTCGTGATGCGCAGTTACGTATCGAGGGGGGAGATCTTTTTGGTAAGCACCAAGCGTTCGATGGGGTATTCGATTGGCATGTTTCGGTCGGCCAAGTCAATGTGACTGAAGACTTAGATCGTAATGTGATGGGGAGTACTGAATATGGAGAGTTTAGTGCGGAGCACTATTACTCCGGAGATATTGAGTTCCAAAATGATTATTTACGCTTAGGTGCTAGTTATTATGATGCAGAGATTAGTTATGACCCTTTCATATCTGGCTACTACTATCCAGGTGATATTCTATTAAAAAACTGGGTGTTTTCCGGACAATTCAGATATGAAAGCTTCGAGTTAACTGCCGAGTACCTCAATGGAGACAGAGTGACGAATGGGCTTGTCATTCCCACAGAAGCTGAAGACCTGTCAGATCCCAGTAGAGGTTATTATATTGACCTGAGAGTTTATCTTCCTCGCGAAGTGGAGCTATTCGTGAGGTACGATAAGCATATCGATAACACCGACGATCCCGATGGAAAAAACTATGAGCTTATATACGGTTCACCGGCTTATTTCGGTTACACCAAAGACTGGACCTTCGGTGTTCGCTGGTTTCCAAGCAACGATTGGTTATTCGCCGTTGAATATCATGAGGTTGAAGGTGCTTCCTGGGTAACGCCTATTGTAGCGCCGGATCCACTGACTCAGGCGAAGTATTGGTCGTTGTTTGCTCTGCAGCTTTCATATCGCTTCCAGTGGTGAGTCCATGACGGCACCTAATCCCAGAAGTATCTTTATCAGCTTGAAATGGAAACTGCTTATTGCGGTAATGGTTATGTTGACCATTTTAGGGGGGATCTTAGGTGGCTTTACCTTTCGCCAATTGATTAATCAGCAAAGTTATCAACTCACTTCACAGCAAAATAAACTGGCTCAAAACCTGCAAAGTTCGATTTCATTAGCGGTTGATCAGTCTTTGTTGGCGGCTCAACAAATTGCCATGCTCGTTAATGATGGATCGCAAGCTGAGGGTGGGTTTTATGTGGGTAAGTATCAGGAGATGTTGGATAAGCGTTGGCCTGATATTCAATTGTACTGGGAGTTGAGGACTATTCAGCTGATGTCACTATCGGGTGAGGTCTTAGCTCATGCCGGTAATCGGGTCGATATTGAAGACAGGCAATGGTTCGAAAGGAGTTCGGTGAGTATAGAGCCCCATTGGCGCATCGTGTGTCATCGTGAATGTGTTATTCAAGTGTTGGTGCCCGATTTACTGCAAGGAGAGCCTCATCTTCTGTTTTTAGAGTCGGGGTTGACCGAAATCTTAGCTCGATTTCGGGTAAACGGCTCCTTTGAGTTAGCCGTACTTGGGCCAAGGATTGAGCATCCTGTAGGGCATAACTATTGGGCCAGAGAGCTCTACAGTATAAGCAATAAACGTTCGAGTCTGCCTAAGTTGGAAATAATTGCTGAGAATTTTAGTTGGGATCAAATTGCCAGTAAGGGCGGGATATATGAGGTCAATGGCGAGTATTCTGCTATCTGGATATTTTCTATGGCTAAAGAAGGTAACGCTCCCGCCATCTTAGTGATTAACAATATCAGTGATTGGCAGGCAATACTCAAGGAGTTTCAGGAGAGCATGCTGGGAACCCTGCTATTTGCCCTTGTGTTATCCGGTTGTCTGGTCATTCTTGTGGCTTGGGCGCCCGTGGTGAGTTTAAGTCGGCATGCCAATCTACTGCCCTTGCTTGCTGAACATGATTTTGAAACCTTAAAACGATTATCGCCGAAAGCATCATCGCTGATAGTCGATGAGGTCGACCTTATCAATACGGCGACTCATCAACTGGCTGAAAGGTTACAACATTTGGAGTTGGAGGTGGATGAATACACCTGCGAACTCAAACGGTTAGCCATGCTTGACACCCTGACGGGGTTACCCAATAAGGCGATGTTGATGCATGAGCTGAAAAAGACCATAGCTTGTGTGGGACGAATTCATGATCAGGTTGCCTTGATGTATCTGGATCTCGATGAGTTCAAGCGCATCAATGACACCTTAGGTCATACTCAGGGTGATGAACTATTGAAGATAGTGGCAACCCGGTTAAACAATAGTGTCCGTGCTATGGATACGGTCTTCAGGCAAGGTGGAGATGAGTTTCTTATTTTACTTCGAGGGATCCGATCGGACCAAGATGTACGTAAAGTGATCCATAAAATTTTTGCCTCGCTACAGCAACCTGTCGTTCTTGGAAATCATAAGTTAATTGTGACGACAAGTATTGGTGTTGCCTATTGTAAAAGCATGAATGTCAGGGCCGAGGAATTGATCAAATATGCCGATTTGGCCATGTATCAAGCTAAGGATGCTGGCCGGAGTAACTATCGGGTCTTTACTGAAGAGATGTTGCATAAAGCCAATAATCGCTTAATGATTGAGCAAGATATTGGCGCGGCGATTGCTGAGAAGCAATTATCCTTGTTTTTACAGCCTATTGTTGCGTTGCCCGATCGCAAACTAAAAGGCTTCGAGGCACTGATACGATGGTTTCACCCTGAACTGGGGCTTATTATGCCGGGAGATTTCATTCCCGATATTGAAGATAGCGAAGCGATCATTCGGGTGGGAAATTATGTACTTGAAGAAGCTGGGGCCATCTTATCTCGATTAAGAAAACAGGGGTGGGAAGACTTGTATCTGGCAGTCAATTTATCAGCAAAACATTATATGGATCCCGGATTAATTCCTCTTGTTCAACACATTTTAGCTAAATACGATCTTCCTCCTCAAAGTTTACTATTGGAGGTGACGGAGGAAAGTGTGATTGAACAAGTTGATTTAGCCATGTCTGCAATGCAGTCTCTTAAGCGTTTGGGAGTTCGGATCGCAATAGATGACTTTGGTACGGGATACTCCTCTTTAAGCTATCTTAAACAGTTGCCTTTTGATGTCCTTAAGATAGATCGATGTTTCACTGCTGGGGTACTCGAGGATAGCGCCGATACCCATATTGTGACGACTGTTATCGAGTTAGCCCATAATTTAGGGCGAACAGTGGTCGCAGAAGGGATCGAGACGCCGCTGCAATGTGACTTCTTAGCCAACGCCAAATGTGAATTCGCTCAAGGATATCTTTTTTCAAAGCCCTTAGAGGAAACCAAAGTGTTTAATATATTAAATCAGATAGAGGAAGATCGAATATGGTCGATAGAGACGACTCCCCAACTGGGTAAGTTGGGGAGTTAACTCTAATTCTTAATCTTGAGACTATAGCATCTTGTAGATAGCTTAATCGTGACTCTCCAGCTGAGTTGTTGCAGCTGTACTCTTGGCTTTCTTAGGAAGCAAACTCATAATCTTCAGCGCGATATCGGTATTGTCCTGATAGCCGCTAAAGAGTTTAGATGCCGGTCCCGATGCAAAAACCTGTACATCCATCCCAGTATGTCCACCTGTGGTCCAGCCTGTGAATGAGCGATTATCGATAAGCTTCTTGATCGCCGTCGCCATCACCTCTTGACCCTGCATACGCGCACGTGACAGTTGGGTGAGTTCATCATCACTGGGCTTAAACCCCAGATTAGATATCAGCTCATCTTGCCAGTTTTCATTGCTTATTGCGTTAGTGGCAATCAATGCGGGGCTCGATTTTACTCCCCTGATAATGTCAGTCTTCCAGCTGTACTCACCATTGGCACCGATGCTCAAGCCTCCGGTGTTGTGGTCGGCTGTAGCTACCATTAACGTATCTTTGTTTTGCCGAACATATTGTTCAACGACCTCTAACGCATTGGCGAATTCGTCCATCTCGGCCATTGCGGTGGCGATATCATTATTGTGTCCGGCCCAATCGATCAAGCTGCCTTCGACTAATAATACGAACCCCTTTTCATTCAGGGAAAGTAACTCGAGTGCTTTACTCGTCATCTTACTGAGTTTATGGGCACCGATATCATCGATGGCCCAAGGCAGTTGAACGTCAGCAAACAGACCTATTACCTTAGGTTTAGTTACCGTATTTAACTGAGAAAAATCGGAAAGATACTGGTAGCCCTTAGCTTCAAATTTATGGATCAGCGTGCTTGGGAAGAACTTTTGTCCTCCACCCAACATGACATCGGTATCGGTATTTAAGTAGCTGTTCGCTATCTCATCATAATTTTTCCGACTCTCATTATGAGTCAGAAATGCGGCGGGAGTGGCGTGATTTATCTGAGAGGTTACAGCGACCCCTGTTGAAAGCCCCTGTTTCTTTGCCATCTCCATGATAGTGGGTAATGCTTGTTTGTCGGTATCAACCGATATCGCTCCATTATAAGATTTAACCCCCGTTGCCAATGCTGTTGCTGCCGCCGCAGAGTCGGTAACGTAACCGCTGACTCGGGCTGGATAGGTGCTGGCGGTCCCCACTAAGAGTCGGTCAAATACAGTTTGCTCAATCTCTTGTGTTTCAGGATTATCTTTATAGTATCGATAGGCGCTGGTGTAGGCTGTGCCCATACCATCTCCAATTAAGATCACGATATTTTTAGGGACGCTAGGAGCGTCGCCCATCATGGTGTGAGTGGGAGTATCTGCATACGCCAAAGTCGTGGTGCTGAGCAATACCGCCACGGCGAGTAGAGAACGTTTTAAACTGAATAAAGTAGGTCTCATTAATGTGGTCCTAGCTAGCCTTTAATCGTGCTTCGATCGAGTCCATCAACATACCCGTGATATCGACATCGAAGGCGGCTTCAATCTCTTTAATACAGGTCGGGCTAGTCACATTTATCTCGGTGAGTTTGTCACCAATTACATCTAATCCTACGAAGATGAGGCCACGTTTCTTTAGCTCAGGCCCAATTGCCCGGGCTATGGCCCAGTCGCTTTCAGATAGTGGTTGGGCAACGCCTCTGCCGCCAGCCGCTAGATTGCCTCGAGTTTCGCCTTTTTGAGGGATGCGTGCCAGTGAGTAGGGAACGGGCTCGCCGTCGATGACCAAAATACGCTTATCGCCTGAGGTGATATCCGGAATGAATGCCTGAGCCATTGCATAACGCTGACCGTACTCGGTCAAGGTTTCGATGATCACGCCCACATTGGGATCGCCGGCCTTAATTCTGAAAATCAGTGTGCCGCCCATTCCATCTAATGGTTTGAGGATGATATCGCCTTTTTGCTGATAGAATTCACGGATGCGATTTGCATCACGGGTGACGATAGTATCTGGGGTGAATTCAGAGAACCAGGCGGTGAACAGCTTTTCGTTGGCATCGCGCAGGCTCTGAGGCTTATTAACGATAAGCACTCCCTCTTCTTCGGCTCTTTCAAGCATATAGGTTGCGTAGATAAACTCGGTGTCGAACGGAGGATCCTTACGCATCAAGACGACGTCGAGATCTGACAACGGAGTATCAATGTGCTCGCCTAACTCGAACCAATTATCAGGATCTTGCTTTACCGACAATGTACGCATTTTTGCCATTGCCTTACCATTGACCATGGCAAGATCTTGCATCTCCATATAGAAGAGCTGGTAGCCGCGGCTTTGAGCTGCCAATAACATGGCGAAACTTGAATCTTTCTTGATGTTGATATCAGTGATCGGATCCATCACTATGCCGAGCTTAATCATGACGTCGCTTCCTTGTACCACCCATTTTCGATGGTCTTAAATTAGGTTCATATTGGATATGGGGGCGTTAGCCCAGATCACCAAACTTTAATTGCAGCGCGCTAATCGCACATAGTGCCGCAGTTTCCGTTCTTAATACTCGAGGGCCAAGCAGTACATCGGTAAAGGCATTTTGCTCTGTCATTAAAATTTCTGTTTCAGACAGGCCGCCTTCAGGGCCGATTAGCAGCCTGACTTTAGGTGACTCAATAGACAAGCCACCGATACCATGGGCGGCACGGGGATGTAGATTTAATTTAATCGCATCAGTTTGTTCTGCGCTCCATGCTTCAACAGTCATCGCGGGTCTAATTTCAGGAACCCGACTCCGTCCCGACTGCTCACAGGCGCCAATGACGATCTTCTGCCATTGCTGTATTTTTTTCTCTAATCGTTCGCCCGATAGTTTTACACCACAGCGTTCGGAGAAAAGGGGGGTGATGGTGTTAACGCCAAGCTCGACAGATTTCTGTATGGTGAAATCCATACGATCGCCACGGGAGATCACTTGCCCCAGATGAAGGTGAAGGGGGGATTCACTCTCGTTAAGAGTCGAAGATATGACCTTGATCGAAACGTTTTTCTTACTGGCTGAGATTATCTCTGACAGATATTCCTGACCATCGCCATTAAACAGGCTGATCTGCTCACCAGCGGTCATGCGCAGCACGCGACCAATATGTGATGCGGGTTCGTCATCAAGTTCGACGATGTGGCCTACCGTTAAGGGTGATGCCTGATATATTCTTGGGATTCTCATCTATTTCCTACTCCGCAACCCGCTGTTTTTTGGCTATTGCGTCACATTGGTTTTTAACAAAGGGGTTATGATTTCCCTGAGTTATGGCTATGGCGTTGTCTCTTGTGCATTCGATAATATCAACTGGATAAGTTTTATCCCATGCTTTGAACAATTTTAATTGGCTTTTCGCTATTCTAAAATCATAGGTTTTTTGCATATAGAGGTAAGTGCGGGCAATTTTCCCCCGCGTATAGCTGGGTGGTTCAGCCTTTCTCGACTTGAAGTCGATAACCATATCACATTGACCATATTGATCCGCTTTACCGTTCCACTGGCTAAATCGATAGTTGCTCCTATCGCCATTCACTTCGCCGATAGCGGGCACTAGATTATGTAGGTCGGATTCCATTTGCCTGAACAGTTTATCATTCTTACCACAGTTTTTACGACCACCTTGCTGCCAGCATTGCCGTTGGTGACCAAGTTCCCATGCTGGCACTATGTGTTCCCATTCGATACGAGCGGCCCGCTTTTTCTGTTTTCTGACTTGGTAACCACAACGGGATAAATCGGTCTGCCACTTCTTGCCTGAGATCTTGATATCACAGCCACAATAAAAGCTGGTGGCAGGTAGAGAGTTAGCATAGATCTCTTTTGCGAGTCTCTTGGCTTGACTGAAACTGCTAGGGTGGGAAGGAGAAGCGGTTGAGGAGGTGGGAAATAGTAGAGTTAACCCTAAGCCAAATAGAAAGGCTGAGCCAAATTTATCAAACAATTTCAATTATCTTTCCCTAAAAGACGCCATATTATTAAGCGCTGCTTTATCATCTAAACGGCAGTGTTCTGCTCTTGGGCGCGATTCTACGGGATGAAAGGGAGTTGAAGCAAGATAGCGGGGGCGGAATGTACATCTTTATGCTAGGTCGGTAACGTTGAACAGGTCACTCAAGAGGTGGTGGAGGACAATATCTGGTGCACTAAGATCTGCTTAATTCTTTTTTACATCGCCTGCATCTATATTGAGTCTCGCCTCGTTCGACCTTGTTATGTCGCCTGATGCTAAGTCTTATCGGTCCGCATCCACAGTGGTATTCGAATCTTTTTCCGTCGACCGATTGAGTATCTAAACTATGAGTCGTGCTTGGCTGAAGTCCGAAGACACTGATCATCAGGGATTGCCACTCTTTGCCATGGGGCTTGACCTTGCCATAGAGTCGATAGGCGAGCAGATGGCAGATTTCGTGTGGGATCACTTCCGTAAGGAAAATATCACTGTTTTCAGCGAGCAATACCGGGTTAAACCTGAGCTTATTGAGTTGCAGGTGAGCCGTTCCGGCGCTTCTTCCTCTGAGCTTGAAGTTGAGCTGCGGACGTGGAAAATGCAGGTTTAGATGCTTTTCAGCTATTTGATAGCACTCCAGAACTTGCTGAGCGACACGAGTGTGAAGTTCAGCATCAAATTCATAGCAAGCTGGTGTTTGCGACTTGGGAGTAGAAACGCTATCGGGAGACGGACTGGTATTCATTACAGATTTTAAGAAATTAAACATCTATTCGCTTCATTGATTTCGTTTCGTAGACTCTATATTAAGTCGGTGCTCGGTGGACGACCGAGCACCATAAGTGTATGACCACAGCTATTATAGGGCTGCAGCGCCTGCTATCACCATAGCTTTAACTTGTTCCATTATTTCGGCTTCAACTTTCGGATCGTGGCCAGAAACTCTCGGAGTATGGATATGTCCGACTGCAATACTGCTATTAAATTGTTGTCCCAGTAATACTGCACGATATGATATTTCATTGGAAAGGTAACCGCCACCTGAGCCTTCAACAGAAGTTTCGCTCTGAAGTTCAGACAGGGATGAAGCGGTAAACTCACCTTTAGCAACCGAAGTTACCTTATGGTTATCATTGACTTTCCAATTACCACTTACGGATTGCATTGCAGTCGCAGGGAGAGAGAATTCAACAAACTCAGGCCCGTTTAATGTCTTACCATTAAGCAAAGGCGCCATTGGATTTTGCTTGTTGGCGCCGGTGAGCACATTCAAATTATCGGGAGCCGCAGCACTTCGGTTTCGACCAGGGAAGCGCTCTAAGTCGAAATCATCACGGCCCATACTGACAGTAATAATC
>SDWK01000278.1 GCA_004195335.1 Shewanella sp. | reverse complement strand
GTTCAAAAGTGGTTAATTATTGGCTCAACGATACAAATAAAAGAGAGATTAGCTTGAAAGTATCGAGACAACCCTCTATATATGGAGCCAATTGACAAATTTTGATACTTTTTTGGCGCAGATCATTCTATGGGTAAATCGCTAGTTATTGTCGAATCACCGGCCAAAGCCAAGACTATTAATAAATATCTCGGCAAAGATTACATCGTGAAATCGAGTGTGGGTCATATTCGTGACCTGCCAACATCATCCAGTACAGAAGCTAAAGTGGCGACAAAAACGCCGGCTGAAGTGCGAAAAATGGCTCCTGAAGAGAAAGCCATCTACAAGAGTATAAAGGCCAAGCAAGCACTCGTTGCTCGTATGGGAGTCGACCCTGACAACGGCTGGAAAGCCCAGTACCAGACGCTTCCAGGCAAAGAGAAAGTGGTTAAAGAGTTGCAAGCATTAGCCGAGTCCGCTGACCAAATCTTTCTCGCGACGGATTTGGATAGAGAGGGGGAGGCAATCGCATGGCATCTTCAAGAAGTCATTGGTGGTGATGCATCGCGTTATCAGCGTGTCGTCTTTAATGAGATCACTAAATCGGCGATTCAGGATGCGTTTAGTAAGCCTTCAACCTTAGATACCAATATGGTTAACGCGCAACAAGCACGTCGTTTCCTCGATCGTGTTGTTGGCTTTATGGTCTCGCCACTGCTGTGGAAAAAGGTGGCTAGGGGATTATCTGCCGGGCGCGTGCAATCGGTAGCGACCAGACTCGTTGTCGAAAGAGAAAGCGAAATTAAAGCCTTTGTCCCTGAAGAGTTTTGGGATATTCATGCTCTACTGGAAACGCCTACGAATGCTGCATTAAAGATGCAAGTCGTTAAGTTTCAAGATAAGGCGTTTAATCCGGTTATTGAGTCTGAGGCTCAAGCTGCGACTTTGGCTTTATCTCAGTCAAGTTTTGTTGTTGCGGCTCGTGATGATAGAGCGACGTCGAGCAAACCTTCAGCTCCTTATATCACCTCTACCTTGCAACAGGCTGCGAGTACTCGTTTAGGTTTTGGTGTTAAGAAAACCATGATGATGGCGCAACGTCTCTATGAGGCTGGCCATATCACCTATATGCGTACCGATTCGACAAATTTGAGTCAAGAAGCACTTGATAATGTGCGCGAGATGATTGGTAAAGAGTTCGGGGATAAATATTTGCCTGAAGCCCCAATTCGCTATGGTAGTAAAGAGGGGGCTCAAGAAGCTCACGAGGCGATACGTCCCTCTGATGTAAGCGTACAGGCTGCAACCATGACAGACATGGAGAGAGATGCTCAGCGTTTGTATGAGTTGATCTGGCGCCAGTTTGTCTCTTGTCAGATGACACCCGCTAAATATGATGCTACACGTTTGACTGTCAAAGCGGGTGAGTATGAGTTAAAAGCGACGGGGCGTACATTACGCTTCGACGGTTGGACGCGTGTTCAAACCGTTGTGAAGAAGAAAAATGAAGAAGATAACACGCTTCCTGTTGTTGCACAGGGCGATAAACTGAATTTGCAAGAATTACAGCCTAAGCAACACTTTACCAAGCCGCCTGCAAGGTACGGTGAAGCGTCACTAGTTAAAGAGCTTGAAAAACGGGGTATTGGCCGTCCTTCGACCTATGCAACCATCATTTCGACTATTCAAGATCGTGGCTATGTGAAGGTAGAAAATCGTCGTTTTTATGCAGAGAAAATGGGCGAGATAGTCAGTGAAAGCTTAGTGGGTAGTTTTAAAGAGTTAATGAGTTATGACTTTACTGCCAGCATGGAACAAACTCTTGATGATGTGGCGAAAGGCGAGCTCAAGTGGAAAAAGGTCTTGGATGGTTTCTATAAAGATCTGACCACACAGATTGAGCAAGCCGAGTTGGCACCCGAAGAGGGCGGTATGCGTCCTAACGAGATGGTGTTAACGGACATTAAGTGTCCTACTTGCGAAAGACCTATGGGTATTCGAACGGGGACGACAGGAGTATTCCTAGGCTGTTCTGGTTATGCCTTACCACCGAAAGAACGTTGTAAGACGACGATGAACCTCACTTCAGGCGAAGAAGCTGTGAGTGAAAACAGTGAAGATGCAGAGACTGATGCATTGAGAGCTAAACATCGTTGTGATATCTGTGGGACTGCGATGGATAGTTACCTCATCGATGAGAAGCGTAAGCTTCATGTCTGTGGTAACAATCCTATTTGCGACGGTTATGAAGTTGAACAGGGACAGTTTAAAATAAAGGGCTATGAAGGTCCTCTTATTGAATGTGATCGTTGTGGCAACGATATGGAGCTCAAAAACGGTCGCTTCGGTAAATATTTTGGTTGTACTAACGATGACTGTAAGAATACTCGTAAGTTACTTAAGAGTGGAGAAGCTGCGCCACCAAAAGAGGACCCCATTCATCTACCAGAAGTGAAATGTACCAAGTCAGATGGTTATTTTGTGCTTAGAGATGGTGCCGCAGGGATATTTATGGCCGCGAGTACTTTTCCTAAGTCGCGTGAAACACGGGCGCCGTTAGTGGAAGAGCTGGTTAAATATCGTGAGCTTCTTTGGCCTAAATACGCTTACCTAGCAGATGCCCCTGTTAGTGATGATGATGGTAATCTGGCAACCGAGTGGGCGTTTCCAAACCAAGATTTTGGATTTCGGCTTGGCTAAATTCAGTAAAAAATCCTGAACTTTGCATATACAGTAAGGAATGATTCAAAGAGAAGTGGCTGAGTCCTGCCTGCCGGCAGGCAGGAG
>SDWK01000276.1 GCA_004195335.1 Shewanella sp. | reverse complement strand
GAGGCGGGAGAGATTGAATTAGCCATCAAACATGAGCAACAGGCTTTGGATAATACCGACCACCCGTTTTGGACAAAGAAGTATGCTGAACTCTTAGCCAAATACACCGACACTGTATTCTAGTCGTACTCTTTGTTGATTCGGTGACGGCGGGCACAGGTCCTGCCGTCCTCTATCTCAGTACCGCCAGCATTTTATTTCAACTCGTTTCATTCCAGTGCTCAATCGGTGACGGCGGTAGTGTCATCAGTTTTAACCCGAAAGTGTTGGCGTAGCTTTTTGACTTGGGGTAACAGTATCGACGGCAAGACCACTAATGCAGCGCCCAGCCAGGCTAGATTATCCAGCCATTCATCGAAGAGTAACCAGCCCATAAACACGATAAACAATAAGCCTGAGTACTCGGCAATGGCAATTTCCCCAGCTTGCGCTTGGCGATAGGCTAAAACACAAAACCAATGATAAACCAATAAACAAACATTACTGGCTAAGGCTACAATCAATAACTGCCAACTTAATCCCGCCAAGCCTTGTATCCCAGCCATTAATACCACCAAGGGTAACGCCAATAGGTTATATAGCATCAAGGGTAATATTGGATGGTCGTTAAAGGAAACTTTGCGCAAGCTCAACTGACAAATCGAAAAGGTTAATGCGCTAAATAATACCGCACCTCCCGCCCATGCCATAGATCCAGGTTTTAAAATAAATAGCACTCCCACCATTCCCAGCACGGCACACCACCATTGGCCCGGCGTTACTCGCTCTTTTAAAAAGAGGTAGCCCAGCACCATGATCATCAAAGGTGCGGTATAAAATAAGGCGCTAACGCTGGCCAGCGGCAATGCCATCAAACCTATGACGAGTCCTAACGCGCCTAGCGCACCAATGTTGGCTCGAAAAATGTGAATCCCCCAACGTTCCGGCTGCGGCTTTCCTACCCATAGCCATAGCGGCACCAGCATAAAAATTGAGGTGATCTGTCTCACCAATAAAAAGGTGGTGGCATTAGTATCACTGGGCAACCACTTAATGCTGACATCATACAGGGCACTGAACAGATTCCCGGCGATCAGTAATAGCAGCCCTAGCTGTACTTTGTTTTTCATTGTTAACGCTCATCAAAGATTAGGCTGCCATGATAACGAGCACGACCTATGATCTAAAATGATGTTTTTTGCTAATGCATGAGTTAAATTCATAGTAGGCATGTTTAAGATGAAATCAAGATGAGAAAATTACCGCCACTTAGGGCGCTACAAGTATTTGAGGCTGCGGCCAGACTGCAACATTTTTCTCAAGCGGGTGCTGAACTGTGTATTAGTCAGAGTGCGGTATCCCATCAAATCCGCGTACTTGAGCAGTATTTTGGCACCCATCTATTCGACCGCAGTCGCCGTCAATTGACACTCACAGCCAAAGGCGCGCAACTGGCCAAGGGGCTAGAGCATGAGTTCAATGAACTCTCTAATTTATGTCAACAAGCGCAAGGCGACCCGAGCCAAGACTTAACCTTGGTGGTCTATAGTTCATTCGCCGTGAAATGGTTGATCCCGCGACTTGCCGATTTTAATCGTCATCACCCTGAAGTGAAATTACGTTTAGAGATGGTCAGCCAAGATCCCGATCTGACGGCGCTAGATTGTGACATCTTAATTACCGGCCAAAAGGTGCCCCGCGGTTTTCATCAAGAATGTTTATTGCAAGAGCGGCTTATACCCGTTTGTAGTCCGAGTTACGCGGAGCAACATTCACCCATGGCCATCGAAAATTTTCACCAGTACATGCTACTTATCGTCGATGAAGGAGCTTGGGGGCTTGACTGGCCACGCTGGTGCCAACATAACCAATTCGATTTTGATCAAGGGGCGACCCATCAAGTGGTCAGCCATGTGTTGTTGGCAATTGAAGCTGCTATCGCCGGTTTAGGTGTGGCCTTGGCATCGGACTTTATGGTGGAGCAAGATATTGAGCAAGGACGGCTGGTGGCGCTACCTTGGCCAGATATCCATACCGGGTTTGAGTTTCTGTTTAGTTGTCGCCGCCAACGATTAGCCGAACCCGGTATTGCCAAAGTGCAGAGCTGGCTGCAGGCACAACTGGCTCAAAATTAAATGAAAATGTCGCTTTGTCTTTGTGTTTGCAAAAGGTTATTATTCCAACGATTTTAAGGATGTTTACTGTTAAATGGATACAGTGAATACACAAATATAGGGACAGCAATGAAACTCAACTCTCTGTTAACCGCAGGCATATTACTGGCTGCGACGACACCTACTTTTGCCGCTGACGATCTGGGTTTTTACCTGGGGGGTCAAGTCAATAACACTGCAGTAGAAGACAATATCGGTACATTAGATGAGTCAGCTAAGGGACTCGGTGCTTATGGTGGTTATAACTTTAATGACAGTTTTGGCATTGAGGTGAGCATTTTCGCAACCGATAGTTTTGTCGATGATGTGGATTTTCGTATGGCGGCGATAACAATCTCGCCTGTGTTGCGACATGCTATTACTGACAGTGTTACGGCTTATTTGAAGGCGGGACTGGTAGTCAATAAGACTTATAGTAACGATGACGATATTGACGAGAGTTATGAGACCAGTGAAACAGAGCCAGAACACAGTGAGCTTGATAATTATTACGCCGACATCAGCTTAGTTCAATATGGCATCGGTTTGCATTATCGATTCTAGCTACCTATGACTCGATCATAGACGGAATCGTCTACGGTGGTTACTCGTTTTCTAATGAGTGTCATTGAGTTTATCTTTCCAAACTTCGTTTGGATCAAAGTCGTGGGTTTTCAACCCACACCCGACCAAGGAGGACTGCTCGTCCTTATCCTCCTTGGAACCACCATGACGCCCCGGCGAAGTTGTGGCCCTCATATTCCAATAAAAATTGCCTAACAGCTCAGATGCTACATCCATGTAGCCCCGAGCCTGAACCATCATCCTTGATGGTTCTACAGCATTTTCATCTGCATATTTCGGCAACTTCCAACGGGGACTTATCGAATCTATTAAGCGTGTTGTCCATTGGAGGCTATTGGTATTTATGTAGGGGGTTTGCGCTAAAGAGCTAGCCTAGTGAGACTATCAAAATGAGCAAGCTCAATCTTTGTCTACTTTTCGCTCTTGAAGTTTGATAATAGCCTTGAAGATAATCACTAACTACCGTAAATTCAAAACGATAATGAGCGAGTTTGGCTATTTACGTATAGCTGTTATATGCGAGTATGGATCGGAGGTTAGCAAGGATGAATAAGCTGAATAGATTAATCTCATGCCGAGGTTATAAAGTCTCAGAACAAGGCGGAAAATTAAAGATTAAGCTCGGTGGCATATCTAACGAGGTCGTAATTGAGAAAGATATTCCAAGTGGATTATTTGTAGTAAATACGAGTGAAATGAGGAAGGCATTACTTTATGGGCTGATGCTGTTTATAGGGTTAAGTTCTCTTGAAAATTCGAATGCTTATGCTAGTGCTATGATGATTTCATTAGCTGTTGTTGGCTTATTTGGTGTCGTGCTAACTGAGCTTAAAGTACAGAAAATAAGAGAGTTGATTTACCAATTGAATAAGAATGAAAGCACATAATAAGATGACTAAATTTAGGTACACCAAGGC
>SDWK01000267.1 GCA_004195335.1 Shewanella sp. | reverse complement strand
CAGAACTGTATGAAGGCTGATGCCGCTTACGGTGAAGGTCTTGCTAAGGTGCTCGGTATTAGTGCAGACGAGCTTAAGTAAAGGCGGCTAAGAGCAGCTGCGAGCTACGAGCTACGGGCTACGAGTTAGAAACTTTTAACGAGCTACGAGTTAAGGATTGAGCTTCATCTCAGCCTTAGCTCGCAACTCGTCGCCAGCACTGCTGTTAAAACAGCAGTGTCACCACACCTAATAGTGCAAACAGCACGGCACAACCTCTGTGTATCAGGGTCATAGGCAGCTTCTCTGCACTAAAATGACCGACAATAACCACGGGAACATTGGCTATCATCATGCCCAATGTTGTTCCCATAACCACCATAGCCAGCGCGTCATACTTTGCCGCTAACACCACGGTAGCAATTTGAGTCTTGTCGCCCATCTCGGCAATGAAAAAGAGAATGAAAGTGGCGAGAAAAGGGCCCATCTTATAGAAGCGACTCTGCTCCTCATCCATCTTATCCGGAATCAGTACCCAGAGTGCGATAGCAAAAAATGAACCCGCGACCAGGTATCTTGCCAACTCCGGACTTATCAGGCCAATAGCCCACTGCCCAAGCCAGGCGGCGGCAAAGTGATTCACTAACGTAGAGAGAAATATGCCGAGAATGATGGCCGTTTTCCCTCCACTGAGGTGGCTGAATCTGGCGGCAAGGATGAGAGCGAGCAGTTGAGTTTTATCACCGATTTCGGCAATAGCAACAGTAAAGGTCGATGCGAGTAAAGCTTCCACTTAGTTAGATTCCTTTGGGGGGCAAAAAATTCCGAGCACAGTTCCACCGCCCCCCAATTCATTATAAATAATAAGCGGTAACTGCACTCAGGTCTTGCCTGGCAATATGACTCATTGCCGTGAACACCATGGCGATATGGCCAAGTATGTTGATGTTCACTCTGTTTAGCCTGCTCAGACGTCTATATCGATAGAACGCTTACAGAGCCAGACTAAATAGTTAGCTACTCCCCTGAAGTAGTGGCGGCATTATACTGAAGCTTAGATTGAGTGCAACTCGTTCGATCTTCTTTGAGATATGGGTCTATATCAATGAGGAATCGAACAATTTTACAAAGGTCAGTTGATCTGGGCGAATTGCCAATAAGTTTTAATGACTCGATACGGAGATGTTACAGCTTTAGTCGTCATCTGAGTTTGTGTACAAGTGGCTTGCCCACCGGGGGCTGAGCTGTTACTGTCGCTTTCAATCATTTTTTAGAGTATAGAGTCGTAATGCAGCAGTTCTATCAATTTTCTTCTCGATTTATGCAGCCTCAATGGCTGAGTTAATTGGGTGAATTCACTTATTGATTAACTAAGCCATTGAGGCCAATTGAAATCATGGTGGTCGATAGACCCGATTCGATTGGAGGCTGTTAATCTTGATTTGATATCTTGCTAAATCTCTCCTTCAAAGTCGTTCTAAATTTGACCCACCAAAATAAAATAAGATACAAATCTAACAGGACAATTTTGTGAATTTAAAAATGCTCGGCTCTATCGCTATCGTTGCTGGTACTGCCATCGGCGCCGGAATGTTAGCGCTGCCTCTGGCAACCGCTGCTCTTGGGATCATTCCAGCCATAGTCTTACTCGTTCTCATTTGGGGAGTCTCTGCCTACACCTCACTACTGATGCTGGAGATAAATCTTCGCACCGGCGTGGGTGATAATGTGCATGCCATTACCGGAAAAGTCTTGGGTAAGAGAGGTCAGCTTGTTCAGGGAGCTTCCTTCTTAAGCTTACTGTTTGCCCTGACTGCGGCATACCTCACCGGTGGTTCATCTCTATTGGTTTTGAAAGCAGAAACCATGTTCGATGTCGCGTTAGATAACCAAGTTGCTGTGGTCATGTTTACTCTAACGCTGGGACTGTTTGCCGCCCTTGGTGTGGCCTGGGTCGATAAGGTTTCCCGTATTCTGTTCTCTTTGATGATCGCACTTCTGGTTGTCACCGTCGGATTCTTAATGCCTGAAGTTAGTCCATCTAAGATGGCGGTTGCCGCGATGGAAGGGGGCAACTTCAATGTCTGGATGGCTGCTATCCCTGTGGTATTTACCTCATTTGGTTTTCATGTCTGTATCGCAACCTTAGTGCGTTATCTCGATGGCGATACTATGACACTGCGTAAGGTGCTCTTGATTGGATCAACACTGCCTCTGCTTTGTTATATTTTATGGTTATTGGTAACCTTAGGTACCGTTGGCGGTGAAGCCATTCATGGCTTTGGCGGTTCGTTGCCGGCACTGGTGAGTTCTCTGCAGGATATTGCGGCTCAGCCATGGGTGAGTAAGTGTATCTCGCTATTTGCAGACTTTGCCTTAGTGACCTCTTTCCTCGGTGTGACCTTAAGCTTGTATGACTTCATCGGAGAGTTAACCCGAGCCAGACCTACCATTGCGGGTCGTATTCAAACCTGGTTGATCACCTTCGTTCCTCCGGTCTTGTGCGCACTCTATATTCCGGAAGGGTTCGTGGCGGTTCTGGGCTTCGCGGCAATTCCTTTGGTCGTGATGATCATCTTCCTGCCAATCGTGATGGCGTTAAAGCAACGCCCACTGGCGACAGATAATGGTTATCAGGTAGCGGGTGGAACCCCAGCGCTGGCCATAGCAGGCGTGTTAGGCACCGTGATTATCGCGTCACAACTTTGGGTCGCACTATAGGCGACGCCTTGCAGGCTTATAGCTTTGTAAGGGAATAATTCAGGGGCTGTCGTAACGATGGCCGCTTATGAT
>SDWK01001060.1 GCA_004195335.1 Shewanella sp. | reverse complement strand
ATGTTGCACTGCAAAATACTCTGGTTGCCGACGAAATAAACAACTAGGTTGCATATAGACAAGTTAGCAAAATCAGAACGGAACAATTCAAAACAAAAAGCCATCGAGTCTCCTCGATGGCTTTTTGTTTACTGGGGGTAACTCCTTTAGCTTAACCTAGAAGCTAAAGTTAACTTTTGCCGTGTAGGTCGTGCCGTCGAAGCCGTAAGGCAGTGCGCGCACCGGATACTGAAATGCCTGATTGGTGATGAAATCGAGCGATTCATTCGCGCCTAGCTCATCTGGAGTGACATCGAAGATGTTATTGATGCCCGCAGAGACGCTCAAGAATTCGGTGAGCTGGTATTCCAGATTGATATCCACCAGTACGGCGGCTTCCACTATGCTGGTCGGCAGGAACGAGCCTGTTGGCGATAAATCATCGGGCAGACCGATATGATCGTTACCGAAGTAAGTCACGTTGGTTTCTCCGAAATAGTTAGCCCTTAGCATGCCGCGCCAATCATTCTTGCTGTAATCGAAGGTTAAGGTTGCACGCTGTTTAGGCTGACCATCGGTTAAGAAGCTACGTTGCTCATCGTCCAACGCCACATCCTCAGGGATCCCTTCAGCCGCGTTCACACTATCGATCTCAGTTTCATTGAGATTCCCTGCCAGGCTGGCATTGAAGTCTCCCTCAAACAGGGAGGTTCGATAGGTCACAATCAGATCGAGCCCTTGAGTCGTCGAGTTAACCGAGTTTGAGAAATAGTTTGCCTGATCGGCACCTGTCGCATTCAATGCCGCCACCGCGTCAGGGCTGAAGGCTACATCATCGGCCGAGAGTAGACTGCCCAAGGTGATCCTATCTTTAATCTTAACTTTGTAGGCATCTAAGGTCACCGAGATCTCCTCGGTCGCATTGAAGACAAAACCAAGACTTAGGTTTTCGGAGGTTTCAAGCTCTAAGCTGTCAACCCCTAAGGCCGACGGAAAATCTGATCCTGCTGTGGCGGTAAATGAGTCCGACAGTACACCACCTGAACCTAAGTTGGTGGTATAAGCGGTGTAAGCACTTTGCTGCAAGGATGGCGCCCTGAAGCCGGTAGACACTGCGCCGCGAAGGGCGAAGTCATCGGTCACTTCATAGCGGGATGAGACTTTCCACACCAGATCGCTGCCCGCATCGGAGAAGTCCTCGAATCGAGCCGCCGTGCCCAGAGACCAGGTATCGGTTAACTGGGTTTCAAGATCCAGATAGAAGGCATAGCTGTTACGATCGGCCTTACCAGCGGCATCGGGTCTCAAACCCGGATATGCCTGAAAGCCACACCCGGCAAATACATTCGGATCCATGACCGAGGGAAAGGCGCTATCGGCATTAGACATGCCACAGGAATATGAGGCCAATTCACCGGCAACGATCTCATAGTTTTCGCTGCGGTACTCGGTGCCGAACGCAACATAGAGCGGCGCATCGCGGCCTATCTCGACAAAGCCTGAGACATCGGCATTCAATGTAGTCTGGTCAAAACGGAAACCACCAGAATACCCCGATGTTGGCCCCGCATTAGCGGTAATGTCGGCATCGTTAGCATCTGGATTATTATAGAGGTACTCGGCCGCATAGGAGGCGTTGATGCTATCTATAGAATCGAAATCATAACGGTTTTGACCATAAACGCCCGAGACATCGAACTGCCAATCATCATCGATATCACCACGTACGCCCGCGGCGACAGAGATATCCTGCGCTTCATTATAGATACGCGGCAAGAAGCCATCCGGGTAAACTTGGGCTATGTTTTTAGCCGCTTCATTGAAGTTGCGCCAGAAACCATTTCCTAATGCCGTACGGCTAGAGTAGCCGCCAAAAGAGTACAACTCCATATCGCCCACGGGCATCATGGTGTTATAAAAAAACGATTCGAACTCGGAAGCGGCATTACCTTGTCCCCAACGAACGTCATCGGACAGGGTACCCGGCGCAATGGTGGACGAACCGCCAATATCCGGCTGGGCGCGATTAGTGCCATCGGCATCACGGTACTCGAGAGACAAATTGATAAAGCCCCCCTCATCACCGAGATCGAAACCAGTATTGAGTCCTATAGAATAGTTGTCACCATCCCCTTCGCCCGTCGTGCCACCTTGCAAGTAGCCCGAAGTCTCACCTGTGGTGTCTTTGAGTGATAAGTTAATCACCCCGGCGATGGCATCTGAGCCATATTGCGCCGCGGCGCCATCACGCAGTACCTGCACATCTTTTAATGCGATAAGCGGGATAGCATTCATGTCTGTACCCGCAGCACCGGCGCCAACGGTGCCATTGAGGCCAAAAATAGCTTGGTTATGGCGGCGTTTGCCGTTAATTAGTACTAAGGTTTGATCGGGCTGGAGTCCGCGCAGTGTCGCCGGACGAAACAGATCAGAGCCATCGGAGACTTGAGTTCGGCTGAAGTTAAATGAGGGAACACTCGCTTGCAGGCTTTGGCCCAACTCGGTAAAGCCTCCCCGGCTTAGACTTTCGGCACTGATAATATCGACGGGAACGGCCGATTCCGTTGCCGTACGACTCGATACCCGGCTGCCGAGTACTGACATTTTTTCCACGTTCGCATCGATTTGTGTGACTTCAGCTGTTTCGGCGTAAAGACTTGAGCTTGTTAAAGATAAGGCGATGGCTAGCGCTAACCCATTTGGTTGAAATCTTGTTTTCATCATACTGCTTCCATTTTTATTATAAGGTCTCAAGCATTGCGCTATTTATTCCATCAGTTCTAATGACCGCTTT
>SDWK01001057.1 GCA_004195335.1 Shewanella sp. | reverse complement strand
GCTATAGGGACATACTTGTGCTGTGTCACAGAAGTGTTTGCACATTAGCCCACGGCAGGTGATAAGTGAAATTCAGGCCATGCTTCTAAATAATCCAAACAGAGAACAGCATCGCTCAATGAGTCCACTTAAAAGATATTTGAAACTTGTTATCGGACAAGTAAACAAGTTTTTGTCCAACTCCGTGTTTGCAAATAAAACTTCAATCGAAGAGGTAAACACCTAGGTGCGAACGCGGCTGTGACCTTCGGTTTCATGGATGAAACCGCAGAGCGTATAGGGATATATTCACAGCGTACCGAGAGATGACTTGCACTAAAGCACGCTGCAAGCGATAAACAAGATCGAAGGTACAAGCTTCGAACTCATATGCCAATACCCTATCAGCCCAAAGAACCAATAAATGGTACTTCAAGCTTGTTATCCGACAAGCAAACCAACTTTGTGAATGGATATCAAAAGATATCCAAGAACCTATGGTAGATCATCCCAGCTGCCAGCATGGGCGATCGGAATGTTGGCCCTCCGGGGAAGGTCATATGCTGTATCTTATCGAAGATATCGAAACGACCGGCTTGAGCCGATAGCGCTTCAGCAATGAGTTTTGCCGCCATATGGGTGGCGTTGACGCCATGGCCTGCATAGGCCTGGGCATACATGATGTTAGGGCAATCCGGTAGACGACCGATTTGAGGCAGTCTGTTAGCCCCTATGCCTATCATTCCTCCCCATTCGAAATCGATTTTGACTCCCTTTAGCTGGGGAAAGACCTTTTCGAGATTAGGGCGAAGTGCGGCCTCGATATCTTTGGGATCTTTACCTGAGTAGGTACACAGGCCACCGAATAGCAGGCGGTTATCTTCAGAAAGGTGGAAGTAGTCGAGATCGATACGCATATCGGCAAAGGCCATATCCTGGGGGATGATATCTTTGCACTGTTCATCGGTGAGCGGTTCGGTGGCCAGCAGATAACTCCCCGCCGGTAGTACCTTGCCTCCTACAAAACCGTCAAGCTCATGGCCGATATAGGCGTTCCCCGCCAGCACTAGATATTGACAGTTTACTTCGCCGTGCTCGGTGATGACCTTAGGTTTATCGCCTTTGATGATCTTCTGCGCCGCGCTGTATTCAAACATCTTTACGCCGAGTTCTCTGGCAACGCGGGCTTCGCCAAGGGCTAGGTTTAACGGGTGCAGGTGGCCACTATTCATATCGACCAGTGCCCCCTCATAGTTATTCGAGCCTATGACTTGACCCATATCCTTTTTCTCTAACAGGGTGAAGCCTCCACCTCGTCCCTGAGAGACAAGATCGTCGAAGTCTTGTTTTAACTCCTCCATATGGCGGGGACGCATGGCCAGATCGCAGTAACCCATCTGCAGGTTACAGTCGATATTATGTTCGGCTACGCGTTGTCTGACGATATCCACCGCCTCAAAACCCATTTGATGTATGGCACTGACACCTTCATCGCCAATCACATTTTTGAACTGTTCAATATTATGGCCAATACCACGAATAAGCTCACCACCATTTCTGCCCGATGCTCCCCAGCCGATACGCTTCGCTTCCAGTAGTGCAACCGAAAAACCTTTCTGTGCCAGTTCGATAGCCGTGTTAATACCGCTGAAACCACCACCAACGACACAGACATCAACATCGATTCGCTCCCTGAGTTGTGGATGTTGATAGAGTTCTTTTGCCGTGTCGAAATAGTATGATGACGGATACATGTCACTGTGCACCGGGCTTTTAGCTTGCATCATCGCTCCAAATTATAATTGTAGTTTTTGAGTATTCATGGCGAGGAATTATTGGGACCTAAGTCGATATACTTTTTACTTTAGTCATATATAATTCACGGGTGTTGATTATATTTAACATGCTTTTTTGTTTGATACAAATTACTATGTAATATAATTTGAACACTTTAATCAATATTGTGATTTTAACAGGAGAGATGCATTTGGATATTGGAACTAGCCTTAAGGCTGTCCGTAAGCTAAAAGGCCTTTCGCAACGCGAACTTGCGAAAAGAGCCGGAGTGACCAATAGCACTATCTCTATGATTGAGAAAAACAGTGTGAGCCCGTCGGTAAGCTCTTTGAAAAAAGTGTTATCGGGACTGCCTTTGTCCTTAGTGGACTTTTTTTCCATGGAAGATAGTGGTGGCAGTGAGCAAAAAGTGGTGTATCGCAGCGATGAACTTCTCGATATCGGTGATGGCAATTTAGATTATAAGCTGGTGGGTAAAGATTACCCTAACAGGGCGATGTCGGTGATGAGTGAAACCTATCCACCAGGTTCTGATACCGGTGAAGAGATGCTCAAACACGAAGGTGAAGAGGCGGCCATGGTTATCGAAGGTAAGTTTGAACTTACCGTAGGTGAAGAGGTGTTTATTCTCGAAGCCGGAGACAGCTATTACTTTAACAGCGAGACCCCTCATCGATTCAGAAATCCATTCGATGAAAACTGCCGTATCGTTAGCGCAACGACGCCTGCCAATTTTTAACTGTTCTAAATGACTTCACTCTTAAGCATATCCTGTAACGTTTAAACTAGCGTCCGGCTTTAAGCCGGAAGCTTTATCCTTCTCCTTTCTTAAGCCCTGATCGTTGCAGTTTCTCCTGATCTCCCGTATCCCATTGTGCTGTTTCTCGAACAGGCTTTAAATCCCTCCCCTTATTTTAGTATTTTATGCTGTTTTTTACCGATAAATGCTCTGTTTCAAGCCATGTATCTGGATATTTCATCTATTCCAGGATCTACAT
>SDWK01000820.1 GCA_004195335.1 Shewanella sp. | reverse complement strand
GTTCTTCATGTTCTACCTCCTAAAGCAAAACCCATAGAACCCGTTGCCCCACAGCTCACCCTCCTGACTGTGGGGCTTTTTTTATTATTTATCAGGGTTTCTAGTAAACACCTCAAACACGCCACTTCTTATCATCAAAACAATGCGAGAGGACTTTTAGTAAATATCTCCTCTTTACCGCTGAACGCTATATCTCCCACAAATCCATTCTTAAATATCAAGGTATCTAAGGATTTCTCATTATTGCCAACCTGAGGGCCCTAAAGCAATGCAGTAGGCTCTGGCTTGTATTGGTGTTGCACCTGTCCAGAGCTTGAATCCTCGTGTGAAAGACGACTGCTCTGAGAAACCTAATAGATAAGTGATTTCAGAGAAAGATAGTCTTTCATCTTTTATATATTCCATAGCGAGTTTTTTGCGTATCAATTCCAAAGTTTGTTTGAATGTCGTTTCTTCCGCCGAAAGCTTGCGTTGGAGCGTTCGCGAACTCATGGAGAGAGCCTTTGCAACATTATCAATGCTCATATGACCGCTGGCGAGTTGCTTAATAATCACACTGGCAACTCTGTGCTTCAGGTTATCCTCCCGCAGACGACCAAGGTAATCACTAAGTGCCTTTTCATTGATCGCGGCGACCCCTGTGTTTACCGCTGTGAGGGGTTGATCAACATCAGCAAGCTTAAAGTACATTGCAGCCCGTTGTTGAGAATACGAAACGGGACATCCGAAGAAGGCTTCATTCTCTTCCCTACCTTCCATAGACATCTGGGCTAGTTCAACCTTTACAGGTGAAATGCCTTCTGGTTTTGCTGCCCTACACATTGCCAGCACGATGGCACAACGGGCAGTTTCAGTAATAGTGGCCCAACGGGCAGTTTCAGTAATAGGGGAGTCAGGAATGTCATCGCGCAAATTTTCATAAGTTAAAACCAGATGCTCATCAACTTCTTCGGCGACGAAGGTCATCACCGGACCTACAACCTCACCGTAGAGGACAACCCGGTTCAACCCGATACGCAGTGTCTCGCTTGAAAGAAAAGCAAAGCCGAGGGCATGGAGGTCGCTAGGTAACCAGTGTTTACCAGCACTGACGCCCCAAAAGGGCTTCCCAAGGTAATCCTGTGCAAGTTCCCAAGCTTTCCTGGCCTTTTCGACGGGATAACGGGCCGTAGACTTGTTTATAATAGACGTATCCAACCCTGCTTCTGCGAATATCGCATCGGGATCTGCGCCCTCAGCTTTGATCATCCGCCATAGAATCCTGATGGCAGAGGCAAGCACTGTATCGATCATATAAAATACTCCTGTTGATTGCTTTTTTCTAAAAAATACCATTTTGGCGCTGATTGTCAAAAGGTTGTCATGTTTGGACAAGAAGGATCTGTGAGATTTCCCTACAGTCATACAATCTTTAGGGCACCTTTATTTCTAATTTTATGCTTTGCTTTCTGTAGGTTGGTGTCCAGGTTCATTGAACCACTACAATCCAAATTTAGGAATAGATATGCCCGAGTTTTTCAACAGAACTTCTTTGAACGAAGATCAGGTCATTGATTTCATACGTGCTGATTTTGAAAGTCAGTTCCCTAAGAGTTGCACTGCCTGTGGTCATCTATTCAAATCGGTAAAAGAATACATAGAAAACACGGTTCATATTGGTCAACCACGTTCTTTTGATGCAGATATGCAGGATTGGCAACCCAGTCGCCCGTTGGGAACCTTTGCTTTTTCAAAGTGCAACTGCGGAAACACTTTGACACTATGCAGCTCTAGTGTGGAGGATAAGACAATGCGTAAGTTACTGGCTTGGTTCAAAAAGGAAGGACAGAGAAGGAACGTTTCTATAAGTGAACTTTTAAATAATCTCAGAACAAAGGTAGAGGCTCAGGTTTTAGAAAAGTCTTAGTTGAAATTCTCGTAAGTCACCACTTATCAGACATGGAAATGGCCCACCCCGAAAACCGGCCAGATCCGGCTCCGTAAAATGTTCAGTCTTGCAGATGGGCCAGATTGTAATCTTCGGTGAGCACATCCAGGTGACCATGGGTCATGCGGGCGTTGCTCAGATAAACTTCGCGCACCGCTACATCTTCAATCCGCTCGGCAATCGCCCGTAATTCTTCTTCCAGAGCTTGTTCAAGCTGCATCGCCAGAGCCAGTGCTTGTTTTTCGTCAAAATCTCCGAGCATAGCTTCCTTCAGCTCTTTCAACCAGATTGAGTCGGCGTCGGGTGGGGCGGCCATCATGGTGTCAAACGGGGGCAGATCGTCCCAGCTGTAAGCCTCGTAGAAGGAGCGGGCGTGCTCACGTTCTTCATGTGCCAGCAGTTTGAAGGTCAGGCGCGGGCGCTCGTTGTACATCTTCTCGCCAGCCAGACGATAAAAATCCATGGCATCCTTTTCAGTCTGGATGGAATCTTTAATCGCCTGCTTGAGCTGCTCTTCACGCAGGATAGATACTTTTCGTCGCCACATGACATCTCCTCCGTAACATTTGTCCCCCGGTCTGGCTCAGTTTATAAAAACGTGTATTAAAGCCTCGGTCAACAAGACAAAAATCGCTCTGAATTAGACAATTTTACCACTCGCATATCAGATCGCTAATTTTCTCAAATATAAGCAGTTGTGGCAGTCGGCCGGTATAACCGGCAAGCCCCTTCATTTCATTTCGCAAATATCCTGTCGAAATGCATTGTCATATATCTAAGGGAATTTTGGCAGGTGGCTGACTGTCCGATAAGTCACGACTTATGAGAGGAAAATCGGCTTCTTATTGAT
>SDWK01000817.1 GCA_004195335.1 Shewanella sp. | reverse complement strand
ATCGAGAGAACAATCAACACGATTGTCAGCTCCAAAAGTGAAAAACCCTTCTGGCCAATTTCGTATCGTTTTCGTATGGAAATTTTCATAGATTTGCTCTCGATGTACTCATGGACAGCTGCTCCAGGGGTAGTACGGAGGGGGGTTGACGGCTAATGGTAGGACAATTCCGGTCCCCGAAGCAGACTGTGCCGTATATTCACTAACGAGCTGGCTGATCAGACCCTTCTCGAGGACTCTGCCGACCCCATCTTTTACATCGGTTGCAGGAATAAAAACAACCAAGTCGTCAAATTTAGGCTCGTCCGGGGGGGTGAGTGACTGGTGCAGGTATGGAGAGCCGATTACATTGCCTCTCCATGTCAGGGTAGAACTATTGTAGATGGCGTCAAACAGGTTCCCGTCTCCGTCGGCGTCAGTCCGTCCCGGGCTGCTCACGATGGCAGCAACAGGATAGGGTGTGGGATGGGAAACCTGGGGATTGATCTCGTCCCAGAGGTAAGGGGAAACTCCGGGGAAGGGATCGGAGTCGGTAAGGAAGCTTTTCAGGTTGTCACAGCTGTATTTGGCTGTTTCCATCGGGGTATTTTTTATCTCCGCCAAGGCCACGTGAACTTCATAGTTCGGTACTCGTCCCCAAGGGTCGCCCGCAGGCAGGTTGAGGGTCTTGTAGGGAAGAGTCCCTTTGAAATTCGTTATGGGCGGATTTGCGGTGTCCTGGTTCTCGCGCCCGTTAGAGTTCATGTCGGCGAAGGGCAGACGTCCATTGACTTTCATAAAAGTGAAAAGGGCAGTCCTTGTTTCTTCCCGATACTTTGAAACTGCATCCAGCTTCTTCAACAGATCCCGCTGCGAAATCGGGAGTTTTTCGGGCCTTATGAAATGCGCTGTGAGAAGGGACAGGATGGCTATTGAAACCATCACACCCAGCAACGAAAAGCCCTGTTGGGAGAGCTTGGGGTAAATGCATTTAAATCGATGAATCATAATTGATCGCACCTAGCCCAGTTTCTCAGGGAGTAAATGTCGGCAAAAGAAATCAGGTCATCAAAAGAAGATGTTTCCGAATGGACGATAAGGCGGTTCAAATAACTATTGTTGCCTCCCATGATCTCGTCGAGACGACTATTTTTTCCGGTGCTTAGAACCACAAAAGGTTTTCTTTTGGCGGCCACATAATCCGGGGGAAGATAGACGCCTGCCCCGGATCTGTAATCGTCCAAATAGTTTGGCGTACCGGGACTGTATTTATTGGCTCTGGGGTCCTGTCGAAGGGCGTTGCAAGTTGAAAAGCGATTCTGGGTCAGTTCGGGGGAAGGGTAATAGAGGAAGGTATTTCCCCAGGAGTCTTCAGCTGGAATGCCTAGAGTTTTAAATGGAAGCTTTGAGTAGAGAAAGATTTGGTTTGGACCTGTATCGGAAAAGCCATCTCCAGGGATGCTGGTGTCTGCGCGTGGAAGTACGCCGTGCAGGTTGATATAGAGGTGCAGAGCCTGCTTCACGTCCTCAAGATATGCCGCTGTTTCAGTGCGCTTTTGCTGATTACGGATTTCAGTTGCGGCAGTAAAGCCGCCGACAAAAAGCAGTCCTGTGATGAATATCACAACAATCAGCTCAAACAGGCTGAAACCACGATTGTTTTGTAGTGATTTCCTGAGCTTTAGTTTCATCAAGGCCGCCGTGTTTATGCTGGTTTATTTTTCAGTGCTGGAGCTGGGCCGAATGGTGACGGCTCTTTGCGTGATATAGATGGTTTGTAGCGATGAGGTCTGTTGAGTTTGTAAAACTTGTGATCTCAGAGTGAAATGATTCCCCGGGTTCGGTGAGTCTTGAAGGCAGAGTGTCGTTATGAATCAATTAAGGCATGTGCGGTATTGAGTGAATCCCGGTGAGCGAAGTGCTCACCGGGCTTTTGGTTGTGATGCTTTTGTTGATTAAGTAATTGGTGGACGGTGTCCACCCTATAGTGATTAATGGGAGACTTTATTATAGCGTAACAATAAAGTCTGTTCCATCAAGTCCCATAGAGCCTGTAGCAGTATCATCATCATCAAATTTAAGGTCCAATTGATCGGATACGTCAGTGTAGTCCCCTACGCCAGGGAAGACAATATAGCTGCCCTTAGTGTTTGTGCCAAGAATGTCTGTGGTGTATTCTTTAAAGTTTATAGTTCCTCCAAATGGGTCTTTTGGCGGAGTCTTTGAGTTGACAACATTTTCCTTCGCTAATGCAGTGAAAATAAGAGTGCTGTTATAAGTTGTCGCGGTTCCCGGTGTGTAGGGGAGATCGCCAACTTTATCAAGGTAGAGGGCAATTGCTGACCGAACTTCATCAGTGATTTTCATGACTTTCTTGACTTTCGCCTGCTTGATCATCTCCTGCCCTTTGAGTACGCCGCCGAGCAGCAGGCCGATGATGACGAGGACGATGGCGATTTCGACCAGGGTGAAACCTTTTTGATTCCTGAGGGCTCTTTGTTTCATGTTTCTGGATTCTCCTTTTTGGTTCGTGGTCTTGATACCGATTTAGTTAAGCAAAATATATGCCTTGTGAAGGATCAGATGATTTCCTTGATATAAGGCTTCAGCAGGATGACCAGCTCCCGGGTCTGAGTGCTGTTGTCCTGGTTGCGAAAGAGTTTGCCGAAGATGGGCATGCTGGCGAGGCCGGGCATCTCACCCTTGTTGCGGCTCTCTTCCTTGCTGATCAGGCCCCCCAGAATCACGGGTTGACCGTCTCTTACCCGAACGGTAGTTGCCATTTCCTGCAGGCCGATG
>SDWK01000530.1 GCA_004195335.1 Shewanella sp. | reverse complement strand
AATATAAGCAGGTAAACAGATAACTGTTTGCCCACAGAAAGACATTGCCCCGTAGTCATCTCCCCTCCTTTGATTGCGGGGCTTTTTTCTTAAATGTCAGGGGTAGTAATAATTTCGAAATTTTGCCAATTACACGTTCAATAACCAATGTGGGAGGAATTATAAGAAAGTTCGTTATTGAGCAGGTAAATGTTGCATTACAACCAACACCCTTTACTCTTTGTATGGTCAAGCTTTTAATGACAGGACAACATGTGCCACACTTGATTTGGAATCAATCCTCAGTGCTTAAAGGAGCGGTTATGATATTGAGAATTTTACTGTTTATGTTAGTCGGCCTGACCTTGATTCCAGGTTCAGCCCTAGCTGGCGATTCACTGCGTGACTTGTTTGCCAGGGTCAGCCCTTCCGTCTGCGTACTTAAAACCGTTGGCAACGAAATTTCCGATACGACAGATACCGGCTTGACCAGTGCCTATGGCCTCGGCTCGGGCGTGATGATCTCGGATGATGGCAAGGTCCTGACTGCGGCGCACGTGGTCCACCAGGCCGATGCTGTGTCGGCTGAATTTCCCAACGGGGAAAAGATTCCCGCCAAGGTTCTCGGCACGATTCCATCTGCCGATGTCGCACTACTGCAGTTAGAACGCATACCGGAAGGCATCACGCCCGCTGTGCTCGGCGATTCTGACCTGATACAAGTTGGTGACCGGGTCATGATTATTGGCGCACCATTTGGTCTGAGCCGAGCCATGTCTTCCGGTTACCTCAGCGGTCGACATGATATGTCCGAACAGCTTGAGGGCCTGGTAGAGGTTGAGGTGCTGCAATCGGATGCAGCAGCTAATAGCGGTAATTCCGGCGGACCGATGTTCAACATGAATGGCGAGGTGATCGGTATCATCAGCTCGATTCTGACCCGATCGGGCGGTTTTGACGGCATCAGTTTCGCCATCAGCTCGAATGTCACGAAGCGCTTGCTACTTGAAGGAAAACCTCGCTGGTCCGGACTTGATGTTGTTCTGTTGGACAAGTACGCTGCCGCCTTCAATATCCCTCAAAAAGCCGGTCTGCTGGTCCAGCGGGTGGCGCAAGGTTCAATGGCAGACAAGATGGGTCTCAAGGGTGGTGATAAACTCATCAAGATTGGCACGCGGGAACTACTGATCGGTGGCGATGTCATTCTTGAAGTCGCTGGCCTTATCGTTACCCCAGATGCCATGACATTGAAGGCTATCCGCAACAAGGTTCAACAGATGGACAAGGGCGACATGTTATTCGTCAAGGTGCTGAGGGCTGGCAAAACCAAAATTCTTTCTGCCAAGCTGCGTTAGTGTTAAACAGCCTGTTTTACAACAGGCCCTGCTGATGCGGCCTCTGGGGATTGTCCTCAGGGGTCGTTTCTTATTTGTCACGACTTCTGAGAAGAAAACCGGCTTATTATTGATAGAGACATTTAGGAACCAAAACTACGGCCACCAGGATCTATTTCTTGGTGGCCTTTTCTTATAATGCAGGGGTAGTAAGAATTTCTCAAAAAGGCCAATCGAAGTGCGCCAAAACAATGCAGCAGAATTTATAAGAAACCCGCTCTTTTGACCTAAGCTTTATTTTGGGGTAGATTAACCTCGTCTTATCTGATGCTTTCCATGGGGGATGGAATGGTGAGCAGACTTGCAGGAAATACTTAAACAAGCTACAGAATGCTGTTGTCGGCTTATTGCTGACCAGTGGTTTTTTGTTTGTTTCTGTAATGACCTTTTTTCGAGGAGGCGTATATGCCTGAGCGAAGAAGCCTAAGAAGAGCGGGACATAATCCTATCGAAGTAATAATGAGCGGTGGCACTCATCGTTATTTTACTCCACAAGTTCTCGATGCCCTGCTCGAAAACAATCGCGTGATAAAATTTAGAAGAGAATACGGTTGGGTCACGGTCGGAGTACATCCGATTCGAGTCAAGTCAAGACGTTAGGCCTCACACCTGTTCCACGGTCATGAACGGCGGGCTATCAACTGAGCAACTGACGCATCAAGCATAAAATAATTCATTAAGAACGGCTGATGGCTGGTTCCAGAGGCACTTGTGATTCGTGACTTCTGTAGTGAAGGAATGAATGGATAACAATACGACTCCCAGGAAAATGGGAGTCTTTCTTATTTATCACCACTGGCGGGACAAAAACGGGCGTGTTATTGATAGAGTAATTCAGGACGTTCTTTTAATCAACAAATCGATGGCCATCAGGATTATAGTGCATCTATCCCCTAAATGGTGGTGTGCGTTTTTTTTTGTGTGAGACAAAGTTGTTGTAGATAGTCCTGATAATAGAGCTCACCTTCAATAAAACGGGAGATCTTGATTCCCATTCCAGGTTCATGGTCGAACCAACCTAGACGTTCTTCAGTCTTCCACCAGCAAACTTTCCCTTCAAATTCCACCAGAGATTCGTTGTCGAGTACGATTTTAACCTTCAACTTGGTGTCGGGTTGATAGAAGCGATCACCACTGAGGAACAAACCAAAGGGCGCAATATCGTAGAGATAACCTTTTTCATCAAAGTGTTCGACTCCATACCTCGCCTCAAGTCGCTGTTCGTACCTTTTCCCCCATCGCAATTCAGGCATAATTCAACCCCTTCCACAGTAGCTATAAGCGGTTTAGTCTTTCCCGCATATATAACTTAAACGTTTCATTAAACATATTATAACGAATCTGTTCCCGAAGCAGAAGCGTTCGTTTCACTCTCTGTGCGCCAACGTACCAGAGAGTACTTCATCCAGGGA
>SDWK01000185.1 GCA_004195335.1 Shewanella sp. | reverse complement strand
ACTGACGTCAGTAGCCTGAGCCGAGAGTGTGACTGCAACGAGCAACTCAAACGGGCTGGAGAAATTAAGCTCAGTTTCGGGGTGAGGGTTATTCTCTCTTAAGATTTCAAGGATCTGTATTCGTTTAGACTTGTTCATCTCTTTTTTACTCTTTCAATGAATGCAGATTAGCTAACTTTAGTTATTCTGGCGCGCGTAACCGTTTCAGTAACAGCGGGCGTCGTTGTGCGGTCTGCAATTTGTTTATCGACAATGTTCTTAAATGCTATTAAGAAGCCCATACCGATAAATGCCCCTGGTGGTAACATGGCGAGTAAGAAGCTAGTGTCAACTTGCCACAGATGAATTGTCAGATTGGCAGCCCAATCGCCAAGCAGTAAATCGGCACCTTCAAAAAGCGTTCCTTGACCTAAGATCTCTCGAGATGCGCCGAGTACCGATAACACCAGCAGAAAGCCTAAGCCCATCATGAAGCCATCGAAAGCGGATTTAACCACGGAATTGCGGGATGCAAAAGCCTCAGCTCGCCCAATGATCACGCAGTTGGTGACGATCAGAGGCAAAAAGATGCCAAGTGAAAGGTATAAGCCGTAGGCATAGGCATTAATAAGCAACTGCACACAGGTAACGAGCGCTGCGATGATCATGACGAACACAGGAATACGGATCTCACGGGGAACGAAATCTTTTACGAGTGATACCAGTACATTTGAACCGATAAGCACGGCCATGGTCGCAAGACCTAGCCCCAAGGCATTGGTGAGCGTTGCCGTGACGGCAAGCAGAGGACAAAGACCTAACAGTTGGACTAATCCGGGGTTATTTTTCCATAACCCTTGTAATGCAATTGTCTTGTATTCATTCTGTTCATTGTTCATTGGTAGTTAACCTCACAATTAGCAGGCCTTGCTAGCAAGGTATCTTTATTTGAATTGAAATACACTAAGGCATTCTTTACTGCTTTAACGTAGGCTCTGGGGGTAATGGTTGCACCGGTAAACTGATCAAAGTCACCGCCATCTTTTTTTACCCGCCAGTGTCTATCTTTTTCATCTTGTATGGATTTCCTATTAAAACCCAGTACCCAATCCGATTTTCGCAAATCAATTTTGTCACCAAGTCCCGGCGTTTCTGAGTGGTTCAGGGTTCTTACACCCAGTACTTCACCCGCGGTGTTGATGCCTATGACAAGTCTGATATTACCGTTATATCCATCAGGCGCCACAGCCTCTATTGCGATAGCGACGGGAAGACTCTGCTTTGTTGCTATGTATGAAGGCAAGGGCTCATCGATACCTAATGCATCTTCATCATGAATAAGAATACAGTATTGAGTTAGCTCGTTATCATGAAGTTCATCGGGGATGATTTGATGTAACACCCGTTTTAACTCAAGTTGCTGTTGCTGCTTTATCTTGTCGAAGGTTTGTTGGTTGACTATCGCCACCAGTGCAGTACAAAAAAGTGCGAATATTGCCAATAGCAAACCGTTTTTAATCATAGATTTTTTCAAGTGAAGCTCCGGTCTGCTTAAGTCGCTGATCTATGGCCGTAGGCCCTAGGTTTCATGTAATGGTCGATAAAAGGAGCGCAGAGGTTGGCTAATAAAATTGCAAATGCAAAAGCATCAGGGTAGCCACCAAACGTTCGAATGAGATAGACCAGAATACCGATCAATGCGCCAAAGACTATACGTCCTCTTACACTGGTGGCCGCTGTCACAGGATCGGTGGCAATGAAGAAAGCTGCCAACATGGTTGCACCAGAAAATAGGTGGAATAGGGGGCCTGTGAACGTATCGGGATTAAGCAGGTAGCCAATACTCGAACAGATAAATAGGGCTGCTAAAATGCCAAAAGTGATATGCCAACGAATAACTTTTAGTTTCAACATGACTAGCCCACCGGCAAAATAAGTCAAGTTGACCCAAAACCAACCCACACCATACCCATTTGAAAAAATGGCTTTAGAAAGACTTTCAATTGTGGTCAGACCCATGGCCAAATCTGTTTTGATTGTATCGAGTGGGGTTGCCATCGATATGCCATCAAACCCGAGTTTATAGGCACTGATTTCAGAGGGAGAAGCGCCAGTGAAAATCATTTGTAAACTATGAATAAAGTCTACCGGCTGGCTCGCTATCACTGAGGGGGCAACCCAACTCGTCATCTGGACAGGAAATGAGATCAGTAACATGACATAGGCTGCCATAGCGGGGTTAAAAATATTATGCCCAAGGCCGCCATAAAGCTGTTTGACGATCACTATTGCAAATAAAGCTCCTATCACTGTGACCCACCAAGGTGCGAGTGGAGGAATTGCGATACCTATGAGTAACCCTGTTAATAGTGCGCTGTTATCTCTGAGTGTTTCAGTGACGTTACGCGCTCTGAGTTTAAGCACAATTGCTTCACTGATTAATGCAACACTCATGGCTAACAGGGCTTGGATAACAGTACCCCAGCCAAAAAAGAAACATTGCACCGCAACACCGGGCAGGGCACATAACATTACCCGCTGCATTAAAGAGCTGGTCTGAAAACTACGACTCAAATGAGGCGAAGAGGCTATCTTAAACGCCATCAGTTATTCCTTTTCACTTTCTGTTTTTAACATGGCTTTTTTAGCCTTGGCTTTGGCGACCGCTGCGGCAATCTTAGCTTTTTTATCATCGACGGGGGCTGCCAGCTCTTGTGGTGCGTTGCTTGCGTCAACTTGAGTCGCAAGCTGTTCACTGTTATCGGTTTCAGAAGCTAGCTGCGCCGCTTTTTTAGCTTTCGCTCTGGC
>SDWK01000979.1 GCA_004195335.1 Shewanella sp. | reverse complement strand
ATTCTGGTCAGCCTGCTGCACGAAATGGTCAAGCGCGACGCCAAGAAAGGCCTGGCCACACTCTGTATCGGTGGTGGCATGGGTATCGCTCTGGCGGTTGAACGCTAATCACCTGCGGCGAATGAATCCAAAAGAGGCCTTTAGGCCTCTTTTTTTATCTCGAGACTATCTCTAACAGGCTGTTGAAAAGCGTTAGCGAGGCCGCCGAGACTAGGCAAAAATTACCTAAAAAGCGCAGTTTATAGCTATAAATGAGCATTTTGAGGTCGTTTTTAACGACGTATCAGCAACGCAGGTAGCTTTTCAACAACCTGCTAAGTCCAAACTATCTCTAAACAACGGTGGTCGAGCTGTAATAGAGAGTCATACCACCTAATAACGTCACATACTGAGTAAACAGCATCACCGAAGATATGCCCCTGCGTAAGCTGCCCCTCGTACCCAGTCCGGCTACATCCGCGCTGTTAAAAATCTGGCATTATTCCTCGGTCACTCTCCCCACACCGCCACCCCAGAGGAGGCCGACCACCTGCTTAATGCTGCATCGAACTCCAGGAACAAGCCCGTACTGGCGCTCGCTTATGGGCCGGGTTTACGCGTCAGCGAGGTAGTTTCCCTCAGGGTTAACGATAGCTAACGGATGGTCCTAAGGGTCGAGCAAGGAAAGGGCAGTAAGGACCGTTACGTCCTGCTATACCCATCGGATCGCCATCGCTCACGCCCCCCCTATTCCAGGGCCGCTTAGGCTTTCGGAACCGGGCTCGCTTATTGTTGTGATAAATACACTTTTTCTGAAAAATGGCTAATTATTCCTTCTAAACTGATATCAGAGTCAAGCATAGCTATATTAAACTTCATGTATGATCGGGCAGAGTCCACTGTCTGCAAGGGAGATATAATTAGTGGAAGAACCGCAGTTACGATCAATGGAGAAGTATCAGTCTAACTGGGGTAGGCACCGTCATTGGGTGTATTTCGCCATTTTCGCCATGCTGCTAAGTGTCATCGCGGCGTTCAACCTACAAGAGAGCTATGACGCTCGCATCAGCGAAGCACGGCAGAAATCACTTGTACTCGCGACCTCGGGGCGTGCCATTATTGATCAGCTTGTCCGGCAGATTGACGCCTTTCTCCCGGGTATCCATGACGTAATCGAACTGAGCCAGCAGCATCCAGAAAGTTTTGACCGTCAGGTTACCGACGTGTTGTTTGACAGGATGAAGAACCACCCATACTTGATGGATCTATTGGTGGTTGATGATCGAGGAAATATCCGTCAGTGGACCGGTAAAGGAGAGCCGCCAAGTGTACTCGATCGTGACTATGTCACTATACACCTCAAGGAACCGGTTGATAGGGAGTACTTCTTAAGTCAGCCCAAACTCTCCAAAGTACACGATGACAAGTGGTTCTTTGCTTTCAGTCGAGCTTATAGGGAGGAGAGCGGTTCAATTAGCCACATTCTCGTGGCTATCGTCGATTTGGCCTACGTGCGCAGTCTGCTGAATAGCCTGGAACTGCATCCAGATGGGACCTATGTTCTGGGCTCCGACAGTGGCTATATCTATGCACGTATTCCCGATCATGAGGCCATGGTTGGCCGTTACGTTAAACAGGTTAAACCTTTTTTGCAGGATGGTCTGCAAACTGAAACCGTTGTGGCAACATCATCACTCGATGGCAAAAAACGGGTAATTAGCTATCAGCGCTCCGACATTAGTGATTTTGTGTTTGTTGGCAGCCTTTCTTTGGATACAGAATTATCCAGGTGGTATCGACACGCATATCAGGTTGTAGGCCTGGTTGCATGTATGCTGGTGGCCGCGGGTTCGTTAACTTATCGACTCATCGCCAGCCACCGCCGTTTGGCTCATCTCAGCTCTCACGACAGTCTTTCGGGCCTTTTCAATCGAAGAGCCTTTAGAACGATGTCGATTCGGGAAATTGACCGAGTCGGCCGTTACCCCGAGCCTCTTTCGGTAATGATGCTCGATCTTGACGACTTTAAGAAACTCAATGATCAACATGGGCACCAAGCAGGGGACAGAGCAATCAGCACCGTCGGCCGTGTGTTTGACAATCACCTGCGGCGGACCGATCTTGCCTGCCGGTATGGAGGGGAGGAGTTTGCAGTGCTCCTGCCCAAGACGGATATGGATGGGGCTGGAGAGCTGGCAGAAAAAATACGGCACGCGCTGGAAACGTCCGGGGAAAGAGAAGTGACATTTACGGCCAGTATCGGTGTTGCCGAGATGCGACGTGACGAAGGGCTCGACTCCCTGCTCTGCCGATCCGATCAGGCGCTCTATCAAGCCAAGGCTAGCGGAAAGAACCGCGTCTGCTTTACGGATGTAGTCGGAACTGTCTAACAATTTACTCACTGAGAAAAATCGCCGTTAATTAAGTTCAGCTACTATCGACTATCCAGTGAGTGTAGTTGGGTGGAAGCTGCCCATGACCAGCATGCAGAATTTACATGACGTGCTGGCTGCCAACATTCCGTACGCTATTTCTAGTAGCTGCTCCCGCGGTTCCCTCGTATGCGGTCTTAAGGAGCGATGCGATCTAAGCGCCAGAGTCCATCAACACAACGATACATAAAACGATCATTGACATGATCCTGTCCAGTTTGCCAGAACTCAAAGCTATCGGGCACAATCCGATACCCACCCCAGAATGGCGGTATGGAGATATCTCCTTCGGCAAAACGGGCCTTGATCTCCTTCAATTTGCTTTCCAACAAGCCACGAGAGCTTACCGGTGATGATTGCTGAGATAGCCAGGTCGCCAATTGCGTACTCTTGGGGCGCAAAGAAAAAAACTTCATGACTTCTCTTTTACTCAGCGGCTCAGCAACCCCACTGATCTGCACTTGTCGCTCAAGCATATGCCATGGAAACAGCACACTGGCATTAGCATTCTGCGCCAACTGTTCAGATTTACGACTCCCTAAGCTGGTATAGAAAACCAGCCCTTTATAGTCCAGCTGACGCAGCATCACCATGCGCTGAAAAGGAACGCCGCGACTATCAACTGTCGCTAGAGTCATAGCATTCGGATAACGAATACCCGCATCTTTAGCCTGTTCAAGCCAAACATTAAATTGAAAAAAGGGATCAGAATCTAGATCTTCTACCCTCATCCCCTTATCAAGAATCAATTGGCGAATTTTTTGTTGATGTAACATATTGCCACCGCTCAGACTCACAGATTGAAACCGCATCAATGACTATAACTAAGAAGCTCCGCCTCTGATCTTCGGGGATCTGTTACTCCTCCTTAAAATACGCATTAAACAACTTCAAGCGCAACTCAAGATCGACAATAAGGCTCTCATCGACTTGTGATACACAGGCACGCAACCCCTCCGTTCGTTCACTTCCCATCGTTCCCAATGCTAACGCGCTGATACCAAAATAGATCAACTTTTCCAGTAG
>SDWK01000978.1 GCA_004195335.1 Shewanella sp. | reverse complement strand
CTGTTTGATCCTTTTTTCCGGGGCGACCGAAGCCGTTCACGGCAAACTGGCGGCACCGGCTTGGGTCTGACGCTCTGTAAGCGCATTATCGAAGCCCACAATGGGAAAATATCCGCACAGCTCAATGCTGGTAAGGGAATGAGTTTTCGGTTTGAGTTGCCGATATCATAAAAAAACTGAAGGCCAGTACCTGCTTCCGCTCCTTCGTTGTCAGCTTGTTAGTCGGACCGGCCAAGGGACCGCCCCACTTTGAATCAGCAAGTGTTGCAAGGTATTTGTTATCATAAATTTATCCCCAATTTATCTGGGGGGAAATGGAGAATTATGCCAAAAGATAGTTCGTTATTAACCATGTTTTTTTCTAAAACTACCTTACTGTTACTCTCTGGCGCTTTTGTGCTTGGTACCCTGTTGGCACCTTTAGGGGCCAAATGGGGTTTATGGCACTTTAGCGCAGCCTTTAGCGCATTAAGGATACTATTTTACATTGGTAGTGGTGTCGTTGTTATCGCATTGGTATTAATGACCTATAAACTGGTTAAGCAGGGAGCAAAACAAGCTCTGCCCTATGCCTTGTGCGTCGCAATTTGTGCCCTCCCTATTGGCAATATGTTGTACCAGGTCTCACAGGCCAAATCTCTGCCATTAATTCATGATATTACGACTGATACCGTGAACCCGCCGCCATTTTTGGTTGCGACGACACTTCGAGCCTCCTCTGATAATTCGAGCGAATATGATGCTAACATCATACAACAGCAACTGGATGGCTATCCCGACATTTTGCCTTTGTATTCTGATAAAGGTCTGGCTAAAACCTTTGAATTAGTTGCGGCGAGTGTCGAAAGCCTAGGCTACAAAGACATCAGTCGTGATAATGAATTGGCGCAGTTAGAATTTAGCGATCAAACATTCTGGTTTGGTTTTATTGACGATATTGTGATCAGAGTGAGTCGGGAACAACAAAAATCGCGGGTCGATATACGGAGCGCATCACGAGTTGGCAAGTCTGATATTGGTGAAAATGCCAGACGTATTAGAGCGATTAGCCAGCAGCTTAAAGCTGTATTGTAGCCTTGGGTTTATCCCAATCTCTATAGTAAGCCCGTTATATTGATGACATACAGTGACCTTCCCTCGAAATTGTGGACAGTCCGGAAAGCTGAGACAACAGCACCAGGAGGACTGGCATGGTTTCGATGGAAGCTCAGCCCAGAGAAGAGCCTATTCCGATAAATCACCACATATCAGACATGAAAACGGCCCACCCCGGAAACGAGGTGGGCCGTTCTTATTTTGGAGGGTTTGCAGGACTCTTCCACACTTAGCAAATTCCTTCATCATTCGTTGTAGGACAACTAGTGAGACACCTCCCAGTTAGCTAAATGTTCAAACGGGAGCATTCGGTTTTTTCAGACCCTCCCTAAGGAGTTCTTTGATCTTTCTTTCAAACCATTCATAACGCTTTGGTAGTATCCGATGTTTTTTCCTGGCTAGAAATAATTCGTCATGGATTGGCACTATTAAAGGGGCGACATAGAGCAATGATTGGTGCGGGAAATGACGAACGGCCATTTCCGGCAATACCGTGAACCCAAGGCCTTCGGATACTGGTATCAATATCTGGTTTATCTGATTGATGTAGCCTCTTTTTCTTAACTTTTCCACGCTATGGAATTGCTCACCAAAATTGGCACTCAACAGACGGTCAGCATAATGAGCACCATCAGGGTGATCAATAAAACCAACCTCTTCTAGAGTGTCAAAACTTAGGGACTGAGAAGCATAGTCACTTGGCAGAACAAGACACAAAGATTCAAAACCTAGCGATTCATGCACCAATTCAGTCGAAGGAGAAGGTTGGGTTACAATGCCCAGATCAATTACATTTTTTAATATGCTCTGGATGATTCTCTCGTTTGGTGCTGCTTCAACGGCGACGATCAGTCCAGAATGAATTTTTTGTCTTTTCAGAAGATGTGGATATAGAAAGGTCGCCATTGCCCCCGAACAGGCAATACGGCATTCCCCTTTATGTGGGTCATCAAACCGCAATTCCCTGTACAGTTGATCTTCTTCTTGACTTCTCTTGCAGCCAAACTGGTATAGGAATTCCCCTTCTCGGGTCAACTCAAACCGCTTCCCAATCCGGTTCAACAAAGGAACCCCCACCTGTTCTTCCAGCTTTTTAATCTGCTGGCTAACGCCTGGCTGGGTCATGTACAGCTTTTCGGCGGTTTTGGTGAAGTGACCTACTTCAACCAAAGTGAGAAAGGTATGCAGCCATTGTTGGTTAATCATAGAAGTAGCCTTTTTGATAACAAAAAATTATCATCTACATAATATATGATAATTTATATTTATCAACTCCTAGGTCTATAATAGTTCCAACGAAGAGAAACAAACCACATACCAAAGGAGTTAATCATGTCTAGTTCATATCCACGCACATTTTCACACATTGGCATTTCGGTGCCTGATTTGGAGGCCGCTGTAAGGTTCTATACCGAGGTGCTTGGTTGGTATCTGATTATGGAACCGACCGACGTTGTTGAGGACGAAGACCCCAACGTAGAAGAGTTGGCGGAAAAGATTGTTGCAGCAGGTGGAAAGCGGCGTATGAAGGCACCACGCTATTATTATCCGGGAGAAAAACCTTACCGTATGATTTACATGGAAGACCCGTTCGGCAACATTCTGGAAATCTACAGCCACAGTTATGAGCTGCATTACTCAAGTGGCGCCTATCAATAGATAGGTTCCCCGCTAGGAAAGAATTTCGAAAGCTATTTATCTACCGCCGCATATACCAACAAAGTAAAGGGTTCAGTCATGAAAAAAACAAGCATATTGATAGGTGTCTTCATTCTGTTAATCAGTGCCGTGTCCGGATTCGCCCAGACAAACAGCCAAAATATAAATAAGGAGTTGAGCATGCCTACCCCCTTCCCCCGAACCTTTTCTCATATTGGCATTTCAGTGCCTGACTTAGATGCAGCAGTAAAGTTTTACACTGAGGTCTTAGGCTGGTACCTGATTATGGAACCGACCAACATTGTTGAGGACGATAGCGCGATCGGTAAAATGTGTACCGATGTCTTCGGTGCAGGATGGAAGAGCTTTCGCATCGCCCACCTGTCAACAGGCGACCGTATCGGCATCGAGTTGTTTGAATTCAGGAACCAGGAAAATCCAGAAAATAATTTTGAATACTGGAAAACAGGCGTATTCCATTTTGCCGTCCAAGACCCCAACGTAGAAGAGTTGGCGGAAAAGATTGTTGCAGCAGGTGGAAAGCGG
>SDWK01000976.1 GCA_004195335.1 Shewanella sp. | reverse complement strand
AGATGTGTATAAGAGACAGGTGAAGTAGAGATGTAATAAAGCCTCAAAGCAAAGGTTTAGTAGATTATCGTAGTACATGTATAGCCATTAAATAATGTAGTTTCTGTATAATACTATTTTTGGTCATTTTTGCCACTTTGTTAGCGTTACGCTATCGTCAATAAATGCCAACTGAAGACATTAGCACTTGAGAATTGTCACTAAAATTTGTTGTGTTTTTTGATCTATAGCGGACATGGCTGAACAATCACATTACGTTAACAGTCTCCTGATAGCGGACGTTCCCCATAAATAAAAACATGAGGTTTTTGATGGTGATTTTTTGCCAATGAGTCGTTCAGCCTGAATGTGAACTAAGCCACCATAGCCGCCAGTCACGAAGTTGAATTAGCATGACTTCAAATGCGCTTTGCGAAAGTGAGTAGAAGTTAAGTTCAAACTTCCACAGTTAGCTTGGTAGCAGTCATTAAAGCTTGGGTTTGTAGAGCTAACTTTTGCCACTAAAAGATCTCTGCACTCGTAAATATTATGCATATATTGTTGAAGAGCTACTATAATAAAGTTGGCGCGAAAGATTGACGTAACGAAGAAACTTGAATAGAACACTCTTTATTTCCTTGAACGAGCGTTGTCTAGAGGCGCTCAGAAAGCAACTATCATCCAAAAAAGAGGAGGTCAAATCATGCCAAAGTTCATCGATAGTCACCCTATGGAGCCGTTCTCAGCAGACCAACTGAACGAACTACAAAATGCACCACCAGATGAATTCGGAGTTACTCACCACGACATATTATTCAGCGAAAAGGATAACAGGATTTATTGCGTGCTAGACGCCCCAAACATCGAAGCGATAGAAAAGCATCATGCGAAAGCGGGCATCACATGTGAGTGTATCCACGAAGTGAAATCAACTCGAGGTTAATGGATAGCTTTTGAATATTAGGGTTATCTAACCTATCAGCAGTTAAGTGAAGTAATACCAAAACATAGGTATTACTTCACTTTGACAGTCAACTTTTCTTCTTAGTCAATTGTGCAATTAAAGTGAGATTTAAAATCGTAACTAACTAGCGCTGGCTTTATTATACTACACTAAATGATAGCTTCTCCCCACACAGTAGAATTTTTCGATTGTAAATTGTTCATTCAGCTATGAAAACAGAGTGTGCATAGCGCTTTAAATATTTATGTCTGCTCAAGTCCTAAAGTGACTCTGATTTTGAGTTGTTTCAGTTAATAAATATGGTCGCCTTTGGTAAGAGTTAGCGTTTCGATATGATTTACCAACGGCAGTAATGAGCATTTCAGAAGACATAGGTTTCACCTAACCAATAATTTATCCCATGACTGGCAATTCAGCCACCAAAGCGGTCATTCATCATTGAACTGGTAAAATCAACTTTTTTTGATTCAGGAACAAATCGATTAGTAGGATATTATTTTTTATCAAAGTGTCCTGTGCCATTAAACCAGAACAGTTGATAACCACACTCTGTCATTAGACAAATTGAATTTAAGGGCTATATTTATAACTTCGAATGAATAAATATAGGACATTCACATGATAGTTGCACGTTGGTCAATAGACGCAAAATTTGGACATAAGTCTGATCTTATTGATTCTTTGTCAAAATGGCAAAATAGTTTTGGAACCCAAATAGGCTGGGAAGGAAAATGTAGAATCCTAACAGGCTCTGTTGGTGCTTTAGAGTCAACAGTTATCTCTGAAATCACTCTTGATAGTTTATCTGACTTAAGTGAATCATGGGACAAGCTAGCAGAGTTAGATGGGCATAAAGAATGGAGTATTGAACTTGAGCCTCACGTAGTGTCTGGTTCTATGAAGTGGGAAGTATACCGTATTGTTGAATAGTTTAAATTATAAAAAGAAGCAACCAGTGACTTCTTTTCTAGTTATACCTCCCCTTACAGCTGAGAGTTCACAGATGGTTGTAACCTCATTTAACCAATTCCCAACGTCTCTGACTGACTAGTTCGCCACCATTGCCGCCAGTCACGAAGTTGAATTGGCATGACTTTAAAGTTAAGCCTTTTAGACATCAGCCTTCCTATTATGAGTTGTTGATAGGTTTTGTGCTCTGGCTGAGATCTAAAAACCTTAACCAAGGGAACATTAGCACTAACAAATATTAGTGCTAAAGAACTAAACTGCTGAGGGTAGTCGGGTTAATCATCACTCAACTTCTAGTTAAGTGGCCATATTAACAATACCACCACACTTTTATTAGTTGACCTAACCGGTATAAGGAAAACTACTCTTTCTTCTGGTAGGATAAGACCTTGCTTTCGCCGTGTAAGTTGTAGAAAGAGTTACCTTGACCAATCCACTTCTTAAATCCTCCATCGAGATCAACCACATTGGTATAACCCATATTTTTCATTGTAAGGGTGGCTAGTGCGGATCTGCCGCCTGAGCGACAGTAGAGAACAATTTGTGAATCAGAGTCTTTTATAAGGTCTTGGATGTAGAATTCGAGGCGTCCTCTGGGAAACCACCTAGCGCCTTGAATGTGACCAGCCAAGTATTCCGCTTCGGTACGAATATCCAACAGAATTAAATCATCTGGGATAGAGAGGTATTTGGAGAGCTGCTGTGATGATATATGAGGGGCCTTTGATTTAGCTTCACGGCTTATCTCTTGTTTGGTTTTTATATCGCTCCAGGCACTCATGCTCGTTAACGCGATCAAAATTATCTGTCTCTTATACACATCTGACGCTGCCGACGAATA
>SDWK01000970.1 GCA_004195335.1 Shewanella sp. | reverse complement strand
AGGCCGATTCTGGGGGAACTCCCGTGGCTTGGTTCCTCCGTCTGTCTCCGTCGACCCAGATCAACTCCGAGATATCACCCTCTTAGAAGCCGATTTTGAGACTGGTGAAGTTGCGCAGGACACTGACGCATTGACCTATATCACCCGTCATCTTGGACGCTATCACGAGAAAATCAATCGTCGTTCGTGGTTCCGTCACTCTTCCCGTTCAACCTCTGTGTTGACCGGTGCACCCATTTTCAGGCGTTTACTCGCCCATGTTCAGGAGAATTATGATGACAGGTCAAAGCAAAATGGAATGGTTCAGTCTGGGAATCGAGGACGCAATAGACGAACAGGACACGGAAAAACTGGCGCTAAACCTTCGGGGTTTGCTGCATTCTGCTGGCTGGCCGGAGATCAAAATACAAACATTGGGTCCCCTGTACGGACTGACTCCGACCCCTATTCACCATTCTAGCCAACTGGAATGAAGGTTCTTTCAACAGTGTGGACGCTAGCCCCGCCCCGTCGTTGAAGATGGAAACGCCCTCTGATATACTGGGGGTTTTTCTATTTTAGCTACCCTTCTAGCTGATCCATGAGCAAGCAAGCGCAAGCGCAGAAGGAAATAGATCCCCCTGGAGGGCCAGCAGAGAGCATTCATGCTCGGGGCCTACAAGGGGATCGTTTTATTTCCGTTTGCTTGTGGGGCTGCGGCCTCCCCCAGTCTCAACTTTTGTTGTTATGTTTGTTTTTTTAAATTTTGCAGCGTAGCTCGTATGCAAAAGACATTATATGGCCTATTGCCGATAGTGTTTTGGATGAATCAAAATATATAACCTCATCGCCTAAGTCTTTTCCATTTCGATGAACAATGTGATGTCTTGTTTTTGTTATATCAACTACTTCTTTTTGATTGATTTTAATGTCGGAACCAAGAACACCACTCAGAATCTTTACGGTCTTAGGTATGTTGTGAAATAGATTTTCTGATAGCTTTGAAATAACAAACTTCCTAACCGCTCCATCTATAGAGGAAATCTCGGATAGTTTGTATTTAGTATTAGAGAATGGCTCGACTTTTTCGATTGTATTATTTAGATATGCGTCACTTGACAAGATTAATGACTTTATCAAACTTTCAAAGTAGACCTCCATAATAGTTACAGCATGTGCATAAACCATCTTGCAAAAGGTATGATTTGGGAAATAATCACTGCTACCTTCAATTAGTTTTTTTAATTCAATAATGTCATTTCTAAATTTTTCGTCGGCATCTCCTAGTGTCATATGGAGATAATATTGATATTCTTCTTGCTCTAATGATTCATCATATCGGCTATTCTGTTCATTACAGTAGTTTCCATAGGCCTGAACAGCGTCATCCCAGTCATCAGAACCTTCTTCGCCAGCGTCATCACCGTAATTATCCTCAATCCACTTGTACATTGGTTCACGATCTTGAGATTCTAACCACTCTTGCTTAGCTTGTCCCATTGTCGGCCCTCCTCGATAAACATAACTAGTTGATATACGGAATTAATTCCGAATATTAACCCCGGCTCCCCTAATTGTTCAAGTGTTGCCTCCGTTTGCTTGCGGATCAGCAGATTCAGCGCCCTGCTCTGTGACACAGGGGCGCAATTCCCATACCCTTTTCGTGTTGACACTGGTGTGACACCCTTGTATATTCTTTTCACGAACAGGAGGTTATATGCCAATAGCAGAAGGTAAAAAGCGTTATTACCTGACATTAGATCAGGAAAACATGGACAGTGTTCAGCAACTCGTCAAGGAATTGAAACTACCAAAACAGACGGTTTCTCTCATCATTGACGAATATTTAAATTCTTATGTCGTACCTAAACTAACAGATGTTCTCGAAAAGAAGCGATCAGGACAGCAACTTACATTTACAGACATGATTATGTCGGTCGGTGACTCAGTATTTGTTACCGATGGTGAACAGGCTGGAACGATGGGTCACCTTCATGCAGTTGACCCGAATGACGAATAATATTACGATCTGAAATATTAGAATCATGTACCAGTAATGGTAACGCCAATTACCATTTAGTGGTTGCGAAAACAGTCAATTATTAAAAAGAAAGCCCCCCAGAGCGCCAACTCTGAGAGGCTTAAAAGGCGAAACCCCAGAGCGCCAACTCCGAGGTTTCATTTATCAATCCGCCCACAACCGACTAAAGTTTCAGGGGATTTTTGTGATTGTATTGTGTAATACAGGAGGTGTCAACACCCCTTCCCTACCTTCTAGGGCAACATTAAAACCCTGCTTAACTCTCTATATCTTATGCGACGTTAGATATACGTCGTTCCTTAGTGGGGTCCTCCTGTGACCTCGCTCTTTACTACCCTGATCAAAGATCTCAAAGTATCACCTGCCAGCGATGGCCAGATAAAAGTAACCGTTACACTCCCCTCTGATCTCTTCCTTCATTACGCCCGACTCCTAGAATCACTCGCTGGCTTCTTCCAGTTCGCCAACCGTAAAGCCAAGATCGCTCAACTTCAATCAGCATCCTCCCTCGAAGCTCGCGCCAAAGAAGCTCAGCAGAATATCGACCTCTACCATGCTCGACTGGTTAAGGCGTTCGACCTCTACTCTTCCCAAGGGCTAGACCGCAAGTCTGCGGTTAAGCAGATCGCCGCCGATCTCCGAGCAAAGAAACATCCTTGGTGCTCTCCCGACCTCGTGCGGATGTCTCTAGTTGCTGCTGGTCGTGGTGGCCGTCCCGGTAGACCTCGGAAGCAATCATGAGCTCCCTTGAGTATCAACGGTGCTATTGGCGTGTTC
>SDWK01000719.1 GCA_004195335.1 Shewanella sp. | reverse complement strand
CAATAGGTTGGAATGATGGGATTGGGGGTTTCTGGACTCGCTACATCGCAAGCAAAGCTTGCTCTTACAAGAAGCGTTCTAATTGATAGATGTCATGTAGGAGCAACCTCCGGTTGCGATTAAGGGTCTTGAGACTAGCCTTTTTCGCAAGCAGAGCTTGCTCCTACAGAAATGATGTTAATTGATACCGGTCATGTAGGAGCAACCTCCGGTTGCGAAAAAACTTATAAAGGAATCAGGAATTGCTCCCGTGATCTCTCTCCGGGAGTCTTATGGTGAAAGCAGAGCCAACACCTTCTTCTGCTTCGAACTGAATCACGCCCTCGTGAGCGTCAACCACCTTTTTGGTGATCATAAGTCCAATGCCGGTGCCGGTGGCTCCCTTGGTACTGAAAAAGCTGGTGAAGAGCTTCTCTCTAACTTCGTCTGGCATGCCGCAGCCATTGTCTGTGACCTTATACTCAACTCCCCAGCCCTCAGGCTTGGTAGTCTCGAGAAGCACTTCTTTTCGTGTGTCTGAGCTGTCTTCGCCTAGTACTGCGTCGATACTATTTGTAACCAGGTTAAGAAGACAGTGGTGGATGGCATCCGGGTCAAGCCGGATAGTTTTAAGATCCGAGGAGAGGTCCATCTTTAGATTGATCCCGAGTTTTTCGGCCCGGGTTTTCATTAGCTCCGCTACTTCCCTGGCGGGTTCATTGGGATCTGAGAATATAAAGTTTAGGTCAGTGAACTTGGCATAGTTGAGAAGATCCACGGACAGGTCTTTTATTTTCTCAAAGCTGAATCTAACTGCTTCCCAGCCCTGGCTTATATAATCTTTGTTGCCAAGTTCTATACCTTTTTCCAGGACAAAAGTGCCGCCTTCAAGGCCTCCGGCGATATTCTTTATTGCATGTGACAGCCCAGCAATTGTTTCTCCTACGGCAGCCAGCCTTTCGGCCTGCACCAGCTTGGCTGATTTTTCCTGCACCAGCTCCTCAAGATTTTCCGTATATTCCCGCAATTGCCTTCGCAGAGAAATTCTCTCCAGGGCTCTCTTGAGAGCGACTTCAAGAGCTTCGTCCTTGATGGGCTTGACGATGAAATCAGTTGCCTCATGTTTTAGACTCTTTATGGCCAGATCCATATCACCGTGGCCGGTAACCATTATTACTTCGGTTTCAGGATTTTGAAGTTTGATCCTGCGAAGCAACTCGATGCCGTCCATGACCGGCATTCTGATATCGGTGAGCACTATGGGTGGGTTAACCTCTTGGATGATCCGGAGGGCTTCTTGACCATTTTCTGCTGTATAAACTTTGTAGCCGAGGTCGGACAGAGATATGCTGAGAACATCACAGATGTCTTTTTCATCGTCGACAAATAAGACTGTTTTATCCATCAGCTATCATTCGAGATAGGAAATTCGATGATAAAATGAGCACCTTTACCTTTCTTGGACCTGACGTGTATGCTTCCACCGCAGTCTTTTATGATACCGTAACTGATGGAAAGGCCGAGCCCTGTTCCTTTGCCAACGCTTTTGGTGGTAAAGAAAGGCTCAAAAATCTTCTCCAGTTGATCTTTAGGGATTCCCGTACCAGTATCACTTACCTCTACAGTAATTTTATCTCCATCAGAGCTGGTGGTGAGAATGATCTTTTCAGAGCCCTTTTTAATCACTTCTGTTGACAGTTTGTCTTCAATGGCATCCCTGGCGTTCAACAAAAGGTTTACGAAGACCTGTTCCAAGCGACCGGGATCTGTCATAATCGAGGGCAACCCTTCTGCAAGCTGCCAAACAACCTCTATTCCCCTCACTTTTAACTGCTGGCCCAGAAGTTCGTTTGCCCTCCTTAGTAAATCGTTGACTTGGATTTTCTCAAGTCCGGCGTCTTCTTTCCGACCGAATTCCCTCAAATGATTTATGATTCTGGTGGCCCGGTCCACGTTGCTGCTTATCTTCTGTGCCATGATAAGCAGGTGCTCCTCCTCTATGTCTTCCTTTTTATTTAGTTTCCTCATCAAAAAACTGCTGGCGCTTTCCATTACCGCCAGAGGCTGGTTTAGTTCGTGGGCAACACCGGTAGCCATTTCGCCCAGGGTTGCCATCTTGCTGGCCTGAAATAACTGCTGTTCGGTCTCCAAGCGTTTGGTAATGTCGCTGGTGGTGACAAGAAGCACCCTCTGGCCGTTGTACTCTGAGGGTGAAACCCGGATATTTACGTAAAGGGTCCTGCCGTCCTTGGTCTTATGTTTTGCCTTTCCCAGAAAGGCGGACGTCCTCAGCTTTATAGCGTAGTAATCTCTATCTTCTTCGCTGAACATATCGAGAAAAGATCGGCATGTTACATCATCTTTGCTACAGGCGTAAACGGTTTCTACACTTTCGTTGCAGTCGAGTATTTCCAAGCTGTCCAGATCCAGAACAAAGACTGGGTTAGGAATGTGGCTGAAAATTGAGTGATACTTATTCTCCGATATGATCAGCTTTTGTTCGAGCTCTTTTCTGTGGGTAATATCAAGGCACATCTCCATAACGGCGACTATCTCACCTTCGGAGTTTTGGATGGGACAACTCTTGACCACCCAATGACTTGGCCTGCCATCCTTGTCCGGCCCTGACTCTTCGCTCCAATGAGACTTGCCGTCTTCAAAAGTTTTTTCAACGGGACAGACCGGGCATTTTTGGCTAAGCCCCTTATAGGCTTGATAACAGTAATCTCCAGGTTGGGGATCAAACTTGTCGGCAAATTCCCGATTGTACCTGATGAGTTTGTAGTCTTTGTCTTGGACCGTAATTATGCAAGGTACTAGAT
>SDWK01000148.1 GCA_004195335.1 Shewanella sp. | reverse complement strand
CACCTAGGAATAACTGAAACGCAACATTTTAATGATCTAGATCAAAACAATTTGGCACCTTCAGATTTAGAGTAAACACTCTAATTTAGAGTAAATGCTCTAAGTTAGAGTTTTAACTCTAATGTGATTTAAGAGCTTGTGTAGATAAGCCTAATAATTTGAATGTTTGCTCTGCTGAAGGGCAAACGATCTGAACCGATGGATAACTCGTACCTGGAGGCGTTATGGACATTCCCGTCTGGCAATATGTCGTTTCGATGACTGGATATATTGTGTTTTTGCTCGTATTGGTGGAAGGCATGCGCCGTGCACCAAGAATGACAGCCGCATTTTGGCTGCTGTCCCTTTTAACTGCGCCTTTGTGGGCAGACAACCTTGATGGATGGTTCCGTTGGGCTAAGACAGTCAGCGTGCTTATACCAACCGCTATTGTCGTAGGTGGAGCCAGAATTGCTTGGCTATACCATGATAACCCAAACAAATTCCTCGCGTTTTTCCGCGGTGACTGGGTGTTGAAAGTGCTCTACATGGTACTTTTCCTCAATATTGCTGAAGCGACGGGCAAAGATTTCGCCACCGCTAATTACTTCAACGCTATTTGTGGTGTCATCTTATGTATCACTATTCCGTTCCCACGTTATAAGAACGGTAAGCGTATGTACTGGGTGATAGGCCGTGATAAGCCTAACGACCTGCTGTTCTATTCAACTGCGGCATGGAACTTCCTCTATACCACTTGGAACTTGGCATTCGTATTCGGTGAGAACCCAGGCTTCTTCGCCAGCTCATTCTGTATCTTGATGGCTGCCGAACTTTACCCAATCATCAAGGGGCGCCCGGAGCTTTATATCATCGCTCGAGTCTACACCTTGGCATTCCACATTCTTGTTCGTGCAAACAGCGACATCTTCACGCCGATTATGGACTCGTCGAGTTGGGCCAACGATAACGTGGTTTATTACTGGGGTGCGTTTAACCTGGCGATGCATATTCCATTCGTTATCTGGTACTTCAAGACTAAGAAGAAGAGTGAAACCAACGAACCTCCATTTGGAGAGAAGTCTCCCCCACCGCTCATCTCAGATTATTCAGACATCAAGTTGAATGACGAGAAAAAGCTAACTACAGCCTGATCGAAAGGTCACATCGGATACCTAATGGGTAGGTATCCGATACCAAATTCATAGAAGAGAGTAGTTGATATGAAACTCAGGGCGAGAAGGATCTATACCGCGATGTTTGCGTTATTGATGATGTGTTGGGGGTCAGTTGCAATGGCTGAACCCGCGCAGAGTCAAGATGCTGGAGTCGATAAGCTTCAAGGCGAGGTATGGCAAGGTACCCGTGATGGTAAACCCGGTCAAGGTAGCCTGTTTTATCGATTGGAGTTTAACGCAGATAATAATGTTGAGGTCACCAAGCAGTCGGGTGGTTTTAACAAGACAGAGACTCAGAAGTGGCGCCTCAATGGTGACTCGGTAATGATTGAGAGTCTCACCGGTGATGAAATCAACGACTTCGATGGTGCGACCTTAGCGTTTGTCGATAGAGAGGAGATCCGTTTCTCCCTCGACGGTGACGGCTTCAATATTCACAAATGGTACAAGTATCGTGCATTTGCCCACGTCCTGTTTGTACTTATTGGTCTGATGGCACTGAACGAGTTATGTCGCCGTCTCAAGTGGAGTAACTATATTTTATGGTTCGCTCTGCCGATTGTATTGATTCCATTATGGTCAAGCTATGAGATCACTTACTGGTTCAAGTGGGTCAAGCTCTACTCGGTTGTCGGCGCAGCGGCACTGTTTACGCTGATCCGTTTTACCAAGGTTGGAGATATGAAGTGGGCCAAGTTTGGCGCCGGAGCCTTCCTTGCAATCAACATCTCCGAAGCGGTAATGCAAGACTTTAGCATGGGCAACATGGCTAACATTCTTAACGCTATCGGTGGTGTGCTGTCAATTATCACCCTGGCCGGTTGGGCAATGATCCATGCCGATAAGAGTAAGCAGCAAGATATGATCTGGCCTGCGATGACCACCTTCTGGATTATCGCCTATGACGTCTGGAACATCGTGTTTGTCTACCTGAACTTCCCAGGCTCAGCGACCGCTCAGCTGATGGTACTGATCGCGGCGACTCTACCTTCACTCTTTATTAAGAAAGGCACCTGGTTACAGGCGCGTGCATTCACCTTAGCGGGTTCATTCATGTACTACTTCAGCTGTCCGTTTATGTACGAAAGCAACGTAGTGCCTATGCCACGTAACGATGAGCTGATGTTGGCGGCTGGTGCAGCCAGTTTCATCATCAACGGCATCTATGCCTACGTCTTCTTCAGTAAGAAATTTAGACAGCGTCAGGTGGTAGCCAGCGCATAAAGATTAACCATAGCCAGTGCCGTCGGTAGACCAACTGATGGCACTGAGAGGGGCAACCCTCAATGTAAACCCGTTTGGACGATACAAAGTTACTAAAAACAATTTATTAAAAATATTATAAATATGATGGAGTTACTATGAAAAAGCGTATTCTTAGCATTGCTATTCTTGCTTCAATGACATCAGGTTTAACCTATGCAGCCGAAGAAGCCGATATTGATATGTCGAATCCAACCGACGTATACACCTCTATTGGCGCTTCATACGGTAGCGAAGGTGCCAACATCAAGGGACAGTTGATGTTGTCTGAAAAGACGGCAAATTCAGGACAGAAGACTGGCATCATTTTCGAAGCCAAAAATATCTTAAACGAAGGGGATAAGACGGCTCAGTTTACCGGTATGGTGCAGCATCCTGAATATGGCATGGTGCCAACCTTTAACGATGAAACCAGCAAGCGTTCATACCGTCTTCGTTATGGAACCATCAATACCACTAATGGTACTGGTTGGTCTATCGACGCGATTCTGGCCGACCATCCTTTCTACGGCAGCATGGCCGTCGTTCAAGCCGGTCCGGTAATGACGATTCCTGTAACCGATAACTTCTATATCTGGCCAATTCTGTATGCTGGTGGCGTTGTTATTGAAGATAATATGTCACAAATTCTTCCACCTGACATGGCGGGAAGTACTGCGGTATCGAGTAGTGGCATCGACGTTCCTTCATTAATTCTAACGGGTATGGTCTATGCGCGTTATGCCTTCAACGATAACTTTTGGGCACTGCTAAGTACTTCATATACAGAGGAGATTCAAGGTAAATCTTGGAGCGATGACATCATGGATGGCGGACTACAGATGGCTAGTTTCTCTGGTGAGATCTCGGTTGCCTACCAGATGAACAAGCGTCAAAACGTACGTGTTAACTATAAAACTGATAACAGCGATAGCACTGATGATAGCTACTGGGTTGAGTATAACCACGCATTCTAAAGACTCATCTATCAGTTTTGATACTGCCGATGCGTTGCCCGCATCTATGCATTGGCAGTTTTATCTATTGTTAATTATTAATACTTTATCAGGAGTCTTACATGATTAAACGTGCACTTGTACTCGGTACTATGTTATTTGCCTGCGGCAACGCAGTGGCTGGCAGCGAGATCTCCGGCGTAAACCTACCCGACAGCATCACCTTGCAAGATAAGGTGCTGAGCTTTAATGGCGCAGGCGTTCGCAGTAAGTTTTTTATCGACCTCTATGTGGGATCCTTGTTCACCGTAGGTCAGGTCGATCAGGCCTCTAAGGTTATCGATAGCGATCAGCCAGCGGCAATTCGTCTGAATATTACCTCTGGCATGATCACATCGGAGAAGATGACCGACGCCATGAATGAAGGCTTCGATCGTGCGACTGATGGCGACCCTGCTTCGATCCAGGAGAGTATCACTGAGTTTATCGCAACGTTTGCTGAACCTATTCAAGAGGGCGATCAATTTACCCTGCTGAGTGTTCCCGGTGAAGGGATCATCAGCTATAAAAATGGCAAGCAGTTGTCAGTGACTCGTGGTGAAACCTTCCGTAAGGCCGTTATGGCCATCTGGTTAGGTAAGAACCCGACAGACGAAGATTTAAAAGAAGACATGTTAAAGAGTTAATTCAATTAACCGCCTCGTCTAGGATGGACGCGGTGATTCATGACGATGAGGGGTCTTCGTGTCCCCAGCCCCGATTCGTCATGAACTTTAATTTTTTTGTTTGATTAACAACTATGTTGTTCAAATGAAATCACTCTCCAAAGGGCAAATGAAGAGGAAATAGCGTGATGACTCCACTGGCAATTTGGCGGGCGATGTTTATGCCTAAATCCCATCAATGGCGACCGGAGCAGTTACGCTTCGTCGATACCTTGATGTTCTTTACCTTGCTCTCTCTCTTTACCGGTCTCTATAGCCTTTTCAAATGGCTGCAACACGATCACACACTCCTTATTTATACCTCATTTCTTCTTATCGGCGCCGAGTTGTTAGCCGGGGCGATAGTACGTTTTGGCCGTATGCCTGTGTTGGCCCTTAATGTCGGTTTTTTTGGCATGGTGATACATGCGCTGAATATGATCTATCAGGGAGGCGGGGTATTAAGTTCGACTCAGACTCTGTGGATCCCGGTATTGATCATCTCCTTCTTCCTCACCGCCAACCTCTTGATGGCGACGCTCTGGAGCCTTGGGGTTATTCTTTTCTCATCCTGGATGGTGGCGAATGCGTTGTCTGGGATCGCGATGCCGCAGATGGTACTTTCCCCATCGGCGCTGGCAACCGAGACCTGGTCGGGTTTGCTAATGCCGCTGGTGGTCATCGTCATCGCTCAGGGCTTTACCGCTAAGCAGCGCAACAAGGCGATGAACGCCGCTGAAAAAGCGCAATACGACACCTTAGCCACGGCTGAAAAGGCGCAGCAGGGAGAGTTACAGTTAACTGAAGTATTAGACAAGGCGGGGGATAACGCGGGTCAACTGTCATTAGTGGCCAATGAACTCGAGAGCCAGTCTCTAGATCTGCATCAACAGGTCAGCAATCTTAATCAAAATTGCGAGTCTCAGGCGAGTGCGGCCGAGCAGATGAGCCAGCAGCTTTTGAGAATGACATCGGATATGGAGCAATCTGAACGCTTCGTGACTGAGATGAGAGCCCGTAGCGAGGTGATTAACAGACAAGCACAGAGCAGTGCCGAATCTTTGGCGGCTTCAACCAATGCGATCGATAAAATTCTCATCAGTAATGAAAAAATTATGTCAGTAGCGGGACTAATCACCGCGGTGGCGGATCAGACTAACCTGTTAGCCTTAAATGCGGCGATCGAAGCGGCCAGGGCCGGGGAGCACGGACGAGGATTTGCCGTGGTTGCCGATCAGGTTCGTGAACTGTCGGCCAAGAGTAATGCATCGGCTGTGGAAATACGGGCCCTGTTAGATCTCAGTAAGCTGGAGGTCAATCATGGTCAGGTGGTGATACAAGCGACGGCCAATGAGCTGTCAGGCATTATCGAACAGATTGCTGAGACGGTCACGGATGTCAATCAATTGGCCGATACTATGGTGCATCAGGTTCAGGCGGTGCAAGAGCTAAATTCGGCCAGCGCCGAGGTGGCTAATAGTGTGGTTAAGACCAATCAGGTTTCCGAGTCGGTAGCGACTCAGGGCAAGCAGTTAACCTTGCAGGTAGATACTTTGAAGGCCCTTGCCAACGATCTCAGACTCACCATGTTGTCGAAGGCCGAGGTATAGAAGGCATAGACCATACAGAGTTAGCTCACTGCGTCCGTGGCCTTTGTTCGAGTAAACCCCGGTGTGTGTCCGGTCCAGAGTTTGTAAGCACGAAAAAAGACTCTGGCATCACTGAAACCTAATTGCAGTGCTATCTCATCCATAGAGAGCGCACTGCAGGTGAGCCAGTAATCCGCCATCTCATGACGGATCTGATCCAACAAAGCCTGATAACTTCCCCCTCGTTTAATCAAGTGTCTTTGCAAGCTTCTGCCCGCCATATGGAGGTGACTGGCGATTTGCTCTCGCTGAATTTTACCCTGAGGTAGAAGTTGACGTATCACTCTGGCGGTTTTTAACTCCAGATCGTCGACATCACCGATATTATTCAGTCTCAAGTTAGCGCTGATCGTTAACTGGCTAAGTCGTTTGAGGTTGCCACCGGGAAGTCGACGACTCAGCAGCTCCCTGTCTATCACGATGGCGTTATCACTCTGGTTGAAGTGCACCGGGCAGCCGAAGAGCTGTTCATATTGTTTCACTTCGGCTTGGCAGGGCTTATCTCTTTGCAGCTGGATCGATCGTGGCGCTGCCTGATTGTCCTCTAGCAGAAAGCGGGCGAAGTTGACCCAGGAGGCGAGCACGTTATCGATAAGATGAGGGATCACCTGTGGGTGACTATATTGACAGTGCCACACCATCCTGATGCCGTCATTATGCTCCCTTATTTCGGTGACCCCCATGTCTCCGACCAACTTCTCTAATGGCATAGATTCCTTCAGAGCTTGAGATAGATCCGTCGAGTGAAGACCTATCTGACTTAAAATATAGAATCGATCCGGTTGAATAAATCGGGCGCTGTAGAGTCCAAATAAAGGGTGTTTAGACTGGTCGATAAGGTAGCGGAGCAGTCGCTGAAACTGCTCTCCGCTGAGCCTGCCATCGATCTTATACAGATCCGATAGTTCAATGCTGGCGTGGGCTAATGCTGAAGAGATGTCGATTTTACAGTGTCTGCCCGCCTGCAAAAATTGCTGTACTGGGGGAATTGATGTCGTGCCCAACGAACGGTTGGCTTGCTTCTTTATCATACGATTAATTCACTCTTGTCCATATTTGTCACTGACAAAGCATGGTGACATTGTAGGATGAACTAATATAGATGCAACCGGATCGGCGAAATATGAACAAATCACAGCAAGATAATCGAAATTGGAATGGTTGGGGCGCCAGAGAGAAGCGGATGGAACTTTCGGAAGATGGCGCTGCTTTTATCTGTGAAAAACTGGGCCAATCAAAGCCTCTGGCGGTATCGACACTGGCGCGAGTGATAGCTAAGGTTCCCGATTCCAGGCTCGCTGACAGCGAACTATATTCGACCGATAGAGAGATCAGGCTACGTCATGCTCGTGGGCAAAGCCTCCCCGATTGGCTGGCCATGAAGAGTGGCGAGTTTGGCGTATTTCCCGATGCCGTTGCATTTCCTACATCGGGTGAAGATGTTCGTATCTTGATGGCGGAGGCCAAAGTGCGTGGCTGGCAGCTAATTCCCTATGGCGGCGGGACATCGGTGGTGGGTCATATCACGCCCTGCTCGTCAGATAAGCCCATTATTACCGTCTCTCTGACTAAGATGAATCGGCTGCTTGAGCTGGACCGGGTCGATCAGATCGCCACCTTCGGCGCCGGAGTCAAGGGACCCTTCCTCGAGGCTCAACTTCAGGCCCATGGCTATACGTTGGGCCATTACCCTCAATCGTTCGAGCTTTCTACATTGGGCGGCTGGGTAGTCACGCGCTCCAGCGGACAGCAATCTTTGGGTTATGGCCGTATCGAAAATCTGTTTGCGGGTGGAGAGATCGAAACCTTCAATGGCACGGTTGATATCCCGACGCTGCCGGCATCATCTGCAGGGCCGGACTGGCGCCAGTTGGTACTGGGATCGGAAGGGCATTTGGGGATCTTGACCGAGGCGAAGGTGAGAGTCTCTCGCGTGGCCGAAGAGGAATTCTTTGGCGTCGCCTTTATGCCTGACTGGCAGAGTGGCATCGACTGCGCTCGGGAGATAATTCAACAAAAATTGCCTCTGTCTATGCTGCGGGTGAGCAATAGTGAAGAGACTCATACTCAGTTATTTCTCTCGGCGACCGAGACCCAGCGAAGCTGGTTGAATCGTCTGCTTTCGCTCAAAGGGGTCGGTGAAGGAAAGTGTATGCTGGTCTACGGCGTTACGGGAGATAAAGAGGTCAACAGGCAGAACTATAAGCGACTCAAGCAGGTGTTACGTCGTTTCAAAGGGGTCAATACCGGGCAACGTCTAGGCAAAAAGTGGGCTCATAAACGATTTACCTTTCCCTACCTGAGGGAGACCTTGTGGCAGATGGGTTATGCCATCGATACTTTGGAGACCGCAACGAACTGGTCAAATATCGAATCAATGACGCAAAAGATGGAGAACAGTCTTCGAGATGGATTAGCTGAGTTTGGCTCTAAGGTGCATGTCTTTTCACATCTATCTCATCTCTATGGTGATGGTGCCAGCATCTATACGACCTACCTCTTTCCTGTCGCGGATAGTTATGATGAAACCTATCGTCGCTGGCAGAAGCTCAAGACGACAACATCGACCTTGATCGTGGAAAATAATGGCACCATTAGTCACCAACATGGTGTCGGCAGCGATCATGCGCCCTATCTTGCAAGGGAGAAAGGTGAGCATGTGATGGCGTCCTTGGAGAGCTGTTTCGACTACTTCGATCCGGATAAACAATTGAACCCGGGTAAGCTGTTTAAGGCTAAACATGTTGGTCAAGTCGAGGCGGTAGCGCTCGAACCCACAGATATAGAGAGCGGGCAATGAAGACCCTGAGTCAGGCGTCTACTCAGACTCGCAGTGCTATCGCCGCTGGTGATGTACAGGATTACGATCTCGTCGTGATCGGTGGCGGCATCACGGGGGCGGGAATATTTCATCTGGCTGCGAGCCAAGGACTAAAGGTGCTGTTGGTCGACCAGCAGGATTTTGCATGGGGCACATCGAGTCGTTCATCTAAGATGGTTCATGGTGGATTACGTTATCTGGCGGCTGGCCAATGGCGAATGACGCGAGATACGGCCAGACAGAGGGAAGCTCTGCTGGCCGAGCTGCCCGGATTGGTCGAATTGATGCCCTATATGATGCTGCACCGACAGGGGGATTTCCCCTCGGCGGCGCTGTTTAAGCGGGTATTGTCAATCTACGATAAACTCGCGGGATGTGATTACCATAAGCCCCTCACACTCGAAAAGGCTCAATCTTGGCTGTCAGATCTTTCCTTTGATGGGATAACAGGGGTGAGTCTGTTTGCCGATGGTGTCACCGATGATGCCCGTCTGGTGCTGCGTCTACTTCAAGATGGAGTTTTAGCCGGAGGCCAGGCGCTTAATTACGCTAAAGTCACTGGTCTTATTGAGTCAGAAAACGGCATCTCGGGGATCGAACTTGAGCTGGGTGAAGTAAGACATAAGGTAGGCGCTAAGTGCGTCATCAATGCGACTGGCAGCTGGGCGTCACAGCTTCATCCGCTCGAGAAAGGGGTACTCAGGCCCTTGAGAGGCAGCCATCTGGTACTACCTTTCGAACGACTTCCTGTGTCTGCATGCATCACCTTTTTCCACCCTATCGATAAACGCCCCGTCTATATCTACCCATGGCAGGGTTGCACCGTGATTGGCACGACCGATCTGGATCATGAGCATGGGATCGAGAATGAACCGGGAATATCCCGAATCGAGGTGGACTATCTGCTGCAACTGGCTCGGCACTATTTCCCTGATAAAGAGATTGGCGAGCCGGATGTGATCAGTTGCTGGAGTGGCATCAGACCGATATTGAGTTCATCGACCGATACCGCCCCCTCTAAGGAGTCCCGTGAACATGTTATCTGGTCGAAACCCGGCCTTGTCTCGGTCACAGGAGGTAAGCTGACCGGATTTCATCTGATGGCTGAAGAGGTGTTAGAGAGTATCAAGACTCAATTTCCAGATCTGTTGAGCAATCTTAAAAAGGCTAGGTTTAGTCAGCCTGCAACGGGTTATGCCGATAAGCGCCTCAGTGGCTACTTTGGCCA